>CAYXRA010000217.1:0-6819 GCA_964467525.1 uncultured Calditrichaceae bacterium | reverse complement strand
TGTCAAATCAGCCTGAAGCATAATACCTTCCGAATGCTTTTGCACTAATTTCAGACAATTTTCTGCACCTTCCTTATTTGATCTGTAGTGAATCCCTAAAATGGCTCCCTGCTTTGCAAACAATCCGGCTATCGCAGCCCCTATGCCGCTGCCTGCCCCGGTAACCAGAATCCTTTTATTTTTTAGATTAAAGAAATCCATAGAATCCTCAATTAAGCACATAAAGATACATGATTGATTCGAAAACACACTTTAACCATTTGATTCGCTTTATTCTCCTGAAATTATGCTGCGTATCCAATTTCTTAATTCAGTACGTTGCGGGATATCTTTCAACACCCAGCTATCCGTATGATTTCGAAAAGGAATTACACAGTAAATGAAACTCCCCTCGGGATGATATTTTTCCAAATAATCTCTTACCTTACCGAGATATCCTGAATCCGAAATGAACTGGGGTGTCTGCCCTAGTCTTTTCAGCCTTCTTACCGCAGATATTGAATCACTTTCGGGATAATTCCATTTCCTTAATCCGTCATAATGGCTGTGCACGATCATCCCGGCCCAGAGTGCGGCAACTTCGTCGTCATGCAATCCGATATAATTGCAGGCAATCGCCCCCCTTGAAAAACCCGCCAAAAACAACTTTGATGAATTTCCGCCATAAGTCTTACATACCTGTTTAACCGCAGCCTTGAGGTACAGCACTGTTTTTTCGCGGTCACCCCACCAGTATAGTTGCTGATGTGTCTGATTCTCAGCCACAAAGGGCAGACACACCCAAATAAAACCCTCTCCCCCGCTTATGCCGTAGCCTAAATTACAATCTTCCAGTCTGCCGCTGTTCGTATCGCCAAATTTGTTTTTATAGGGTCCGTTACCCGGGTACTCAAAAATAACTGGATACTTTTTTCCTTCTTCCCAATTTGTTGGAAGATACAGGGCATGATAAAGGTTTGTGTCACTGTATTTTTCCATGTGAACTTTAGCTCTGATTCCCGGACTGGGAGTGGTATCCACCATAGCTGGTACGATCAGATCCGTTTCCACTCCATTGATATCAGGTAACACTTGAGCACAGGCTGAACTCACAAAAATTATAAAGATTATAATCGCTTGCTGAATAATTTCAGATTTCACAATTCCCCACCAACGGTCCTAATTTCCGCTTTTCTTCTCCCAAATAATTCGTTGGTACACTTCGATACATAAACCTTTGGCATCCACGCCATTGTCTGATTTATCCGTTCCCGGTTAATACATAGATCATTCATTGGTTTAATTTTAGCCCTTCCTTAAACCATCCTGTCACAGTGGAATCCTGTATGTTACCGTCAGGCCCCAATGTCAAAACGAGCGTCCCAGCCAGGCGGGGGCCTTCGTTTCGGGTTTTCTTGGTCGGTCTGATGACCTCGCGCGGCCTGTTTTTAGTGCTCCTGTGGGGATGGTTTCCGATGTATCCGCCGCTATATTCAACGTCGAATTCCATAAGTTCAAGTTTTATCTTTTTGGCGTCAACGGTCCCTCTAAGATAGTTCAGGTCGGTTTGAGTACCCCAGAGCGCTCCATGCACGATCTGCCAGATGCCGTCGCACTTCTTAACGGTAATGCGATGGTGTTCGCCGCATAAATAAACGTCTACTCCATATTTTACCATTAGCTGCCATAGCTGAGAATCTTCTCCTCCCTTCAGCATGCTGGCACTGGAGTTTTTGCTTCGGACCGGCCCTATAACCGGTAGATGACCCTGAACAACTGTAAATTTCGCATTCCGGTTGGCAATCAGGGTCTGCTCCATCCATGCTAACTGTTCTTCACCAACGGTATAGTCGAATTTGCTTCCTGTATCCTCAAATGTATCGAGAGTGATTAGAAGAAGGTTGTTCTTCCTTACACTGTAAGCCCGGCCTAAATGATTGGAAGGACCGTTACGAGGCTGGCCCAGCAACGCCGTAAGCTGATCAGCAAATACACGCGCATGCCTGACTTTTTTCAACCTGCGATCATCACCGTATTCATGATCCCCGGGAGCCATATAAACAGTTAGTCCGTGATCATCGAATCGTTTCTTATAGCCGAGCCAGTATTTCTCTGTACTATCCCTTACTTCTTTTACGCTGCTCCACCAACGGGCATCCATGATGTCACCGGCATTCAACGTGAACTCCGGGCCATCTTTCTTCAGGCGGTCAATAAACCAGTCAATGGTCTCATCCCAACCGGGCTGAGGATTCGCTATGTTCCAGTTGAATAGATCCGGGACGCTGGTAAAGCGTATCTCTTCAGGCTGCGTGTCGCCCGCGAGCACGGAAGAGAAGATACACAGATTCAGTAAAAGCAATACGTACTTAATAAAATAAGTTTTTCGTTTATTCATCCGATTAGTCCTTTCGCTTGATTAGACGAAGATTTGCTGATCCAGATTTTCTCTCATTAAACGGATGGTCCCAGCATAGACTGAGGCCGGATCATCTGCCGTAAACAAGGTACTCCTTTTCTGATCGTTAGCTTTTTCAACCAGAGCTTCGATTGCCTGAAAATTTATTTTATAATTTTGCCGACCCTGATTTATACTACTGCCGATCATTTGTATATTCCATCCAAATTATTATTAGCTGGTTCTTTCACTTTAATTATTTGGAATGGAAACGCTAACCTGTTCGGACCAATTGCTTACATCCTCATCCGTTTTTCTTCTTATACGGTAATAATAAGTTTCGCCTGTTTTAAGATTGTCAACTTTATATGCACCCTTGAGTTTAATATCCGCTATTGTTTCAGAGTACTGATCAGGAACAGTGCCATATTCAATATCAAAACTGCGGTCATCCCCTTCCACGCTGTAACCGATATAGAATCCCCCTTCTACAGGAACCGTAGCCCAAATTACCGGCGGTAACAATCCGGAAGTTGTTCTGGTTTTGACTTGCTGGTTCCGTTTACTTTCTCCTTTTTTGTTTATGCCGACGACAGCAATCCGGTATTCGGTATCTGGTTCTAATCCGTTAAGATCAATAAAATGATTGATTGTTTCATCACTCTGCTGATCCGGCTTATCTTTACCATACCATGCTTTATATGTATCGGCGCCGGTGACTTTGCCGAATACGACCCGAACCGTGTTCTTCGCCGGAATGAGTTCCTTTATGTCCGGTATGTCAGGTATTGCCAAATCCTTGTCGGCGATATAAACCTCAATCCCTGTTCCGCTAATTAGTGAAACTTTCAGATAAGCATCATTTTCCGAAACATGGCTTAATGAGAATTCATAAGTCCTCTTCTGCTCACCTGGTTTCAGTTCAACGATATTCTTTTTTGCAATGAGCCTTTGCGTGTTATCTTTTTTAACCAAATGTACTTGCAGGCAATAATCTCTTAAAATGAAAGATGGAATATCTTTTTGATTTCTCGGAATAATGGTTACTAAAATATTTTCATCCTGATAATCCAACTTCATATCCCTGACCGGTGCATATTGATTATGAATCTGTTTGGCTGCTCGCTTGGGTTGCCGCCAGACGTTGTACACACCCCAGGCACGATTTTCCGAAGGCGGCGTTCCGCGATAGCGGCTGCGGTAATCATTATAGGTCCAGAGCGCCGTACCAATAACGTAATCCATCGTCCGTATCGAATCCATATATGCGCTGACTTCGGGCTTCAGCATTGCCGTATTGGGATCCAGGCCAATCTGCCCTTTGCCATATTCGGAGACAAAGATCGGTTTATCGGGCCACTTCTCATGCACCGCCCGGATCTGCTGCGGCGCGTCACCATAGCAATTAATATTTATTATATCCGCATAGGCCATGGGTTCGTTATCCGGTGTTGCGCCATCACGGAAAGCGCTGAAACTGACGTATGCACTAAGTCGCGATGAATCCAGTTCTGATTCAATATAGTCCAACATTGTTTTGATATAGTTATACTGACCGGAAGTCATGATTCGCTCGGTATAGTCCCGGGCATTTGGATTGGCGATTTCGTTGGCCACGCTCCAACCGATGATGCAGGGATGATTGAAATCACGATCTATCATCTCCTTTAGCCATTGTTTTGTTAAAGGATTATCCGGGAATGTCTGCGGATCACCCATGCCCCACACCGGGATTTCTTCGATGATCAGATAACCGAGTTCATCGCAGACATCCAGCAAACTGGTGGCCTGAGGCGCATGCATTATTCGCGAAAACACACCGCCAAGCGCTTTCATTTTTATTATATCATCCTTTACGAATGCGGCCGGCTCTGTATTACCGAATATCCGATGATCATGAACCCGGTTAAATCCATTCAGCCTGACCGGTTCACCGTTTATCAGCAGGGCTGTTTCACTTACCTCAACTTTTCTTATCCCGAATCGATCACTCGTTTTATGCAGGATTTTATCTGATTCCGGGTCAACTAATTGTGACTGAACAAAGTAAAGATTGGGATCATCAAAATGCCAGAGTTTGAAATGATCCAGATCTAACTGGAGTTCGGTTTCGATTATTTTACGCTCTCCCGGTGCAATGTCTGTACTTTTGCGAAAAAATCCATCCGTTTCTGATCCGGACAACACGTTACGTTTGTTTTGATCAACAATTTCAAATATTATTTTTAGGTCCCTTCGTTCAGTATCATTGTTTTCGATTTCATGTGTGATCCGGAATTCTACCTTGCCTTTTTCAAGATACGGCTCTGACTGTATTTTTGTGCGCACGATGCGCAATGCGTTGTTTCTAATCAGGGTAACATCGCGACTCATACCGCCCCACTGCCACCAGGCGCCGCGGTTATAGCTATTATCTGCAGAAACAACTAAAACATTTTCCCGATCATAAATTAATTTGTCACTGACATTAAACTCAAACGGTGTGTAGCCACCAACATGTTTTCCAAGGTATTCATCATTAAGCCATACTTCTGCGGTTTCATAAACGGCATCGAATTTCAAACGCACTGTTGTACCCTGCCAATTACCAGGAACAGCAAATGACTTCCGGTAAAAAGCTTTCCCAATATAATGGGCAAATTCATTTTCCGTATCCCAGTTACCGGGTACCTTCAGGCTGTCCCAATCCCGGTCTTCAAAATTTGCTTTAGTCCATCCACTATTAATTCCAGTCGAATCCGCATCAATTTGGAAAGTCCAAATTCCATTAAGGGATTGATACTCTTCTCCATGCTTTTCAAAAGCACTGCTGTAACCGCAAACTACCATTAAGATATTAACTATGAACAATATTTTTACTGAAATTCTTTTATGCATTTTCACGCCTTCTGTTTTCATAATTCAACTTTGTATTACCGCTCCATTGAATCTTTCAACCTAATTTTGATTGAGTACTTTTGAAAATGGTGCGACGGGATAACCTAATGAATTAAAAACATTTCCGGTGGTCAGCGGAGCATAATTGTATCTCAGTATATCTGGTGTTACCCCATTATTAATGGATACAAATATGGTGTTATTTTTAATTGTCACTTTTGGTTCGGTTTTTCTGCCTTCAGAATCCATGATTTCAAATCCTTTAATTTGATCACCCTTACCGATCAAACCGAACCCGGTTTTAAAAGGGACGACTAATTTCCCACCCTCAAATTTAATATTTGCTTCATCACATTCCGGAAATTCAATTTTTACGTTTTTGTTATAAGTATGTTTTAATGCCATCGAAGCCAGTCTGGCTGCAATTGGTTTTTTTACAGGAGGGTGAATGTTCTGCAAATCGCTGTATTTGATATCCGTGGTAACGATATAGTGAACATTTGGAATTTTCCGTGCGGCTTCCATCTGTGAAATGCGGACGGCACTCCATCCCGGCAACCAGTCGTTTTCAAAATCAGGCAGTTGCACAATATAGAAAGGTAGATTGGGACTACTCCAGTGTCTGCGCCAGTCTGCGATCATCAGCGATAACAATTTGTCGTAGTTTTCACCTTCCGCCACGGTATGGGCATTGGATTCCCCCTGATACCAGAGCACCCCTTTGAACTGTAATCCGTAATAAGGCCTCAGATACATTTCATAGGAACAAGTCGGCGTCCTGCGTACATCCGGACTGTCTGGGGGATGCGGTTCTTCACTGATTAATCCTCTCCTGTAATCAGCATTACGCCGGTTATAATTAAGCCGCGCCTGATCCCACTCAAACAGCGTATCCCTGTTTATCGTATAATTTGCATCGATTTTCTTAAATTTTTTATATACAGACTGAACAAATGGATCTGTTGCATTTTTAAGGGCTTCGGCACTGATCCATGTTTCACAGGCGGTCGCTCCTTTCGAAACATCCACCAGTCCGATCGGGATATTCAATTCCGCTCGCAGACGGCGCCCGAAATAATAGCCAATCGCTGAAAAATCGGCGACTGAGACCGAATCCGCACACAGCCATTGATTTGAGGTGCTGTTTCTTTTCCGTACATCATCAATTGTGAATAAGCGCAGCTCCTGATCTTTAAAATAGGTGATTGATTTCGCATCGATATCATGATTAAAGGCGAACTCCATATTCGACTGACCGGCACAGAGCCACACATCACCGATAAGGATATTTTTAATCGTCAATGTGTCACTTTTAGAAGATACAGTCATTGTGTATGGACCGCCGGCTCGCATTACATTCAGTGCTACTTCCCATGAACCGGATTCATTTACTGAAGTACGATAATGCACATCATTAAATCGTACCTTCACTTCACTGGCTGCCTCTGCCGTGCCGTAAATGGTAATCGGCTTGTCTCTTTGCAGCACCATATTATCAGCGAAAATATCCGCCATTTTGAGCGCCTGTGCATCAGCCTCAGCAACCAGTGAAACACTGATCATTA
>CAYXRA010000216.1:0-6882 GCA_964467525.1 uncultured Calditrichaceae bacterium | reverse complement strand
GACGTTCGCTGCAGGGCGATCCGCCAAAGTTCTCCCGACATGTGCAGGTGGAAGGACGGATGTCGCTCACCGGGGCTAACGCAGACCAGCGACGGCCGGCCGATTCCGGACAAGGCGCGGCCATGTTGATGCATTTAGCCCAAAAACTTAGCGCCCTATCCGGCCGGTCTGCGCCTTTTCTCAAGGGTATTCCACAGAATCAATTATCTGCTGCTAACGGAAATTTTATAGATGCATTAGCGACGGACTTATGGGAACAGCGGGGGCAAAGTCTCATTGTCTGCGGCTACAACGACCGGTTTTTGCAAAGCCTGGTCAATTTTATCAATCATACCCTGCAAAATTATGAACGTACTTTGTCCGTTAAACAGCCTTCCCGGCAATATCGGGGCAGCGACCGGCAGCTCGCAGACCTGCTGCAAAAAATCAAACAGGATGAAGTGGGCGTACTCATCATCGACGGGGTTAATCCGGTTTACGATTTGGCCGGCTATACGGACGTTGTTTCATTGATGCAAAAAATTGATACGGTGGTTGTGTTCAGCGATCATCATGATGAAACCGGCGCCCTGGCCGATATCACACTTCCGCGCGGTCATTTTCTGGAACAATGGGATGATGCGGAAACAGGCGGCGGTCTCTATGGTATGCGCCAACCGCTCATCCGGCCGCTGACGGATTCCCGCAGCCTGCGTTCGGTTTGCGCTTTATTGGCTGCCGGTGCGTACAGGGACGACCGGCAATTAATTGAAGATTACTGGCGGGAACATATCTTCCCGAAACAAAAGGAACAGGCGGATTTTCGCGCCTTCCGGGAGCAGGCCGTTCAAAACGGATTTGTCCGGATAAAAGCGGCGCCGGTTGCAACAGGCAGGGTATCTTTCGACGCCATGGCAGACATCGAACCGCCGGCGACCCAAAATAAAAATGACTGGGAACTGGTGCTCTATCCCACAATCCAAATGATGGACGGGCGGCATGCGCATAATCCATGGCTGCATGAATTACCGGATGCGACCACCAAAGCCGTTTGGGATAATTATCTTTGTCTGTCGCCTATAGCGGCTGCAAAGTTGGGCGTGAACCAGGGCGACGTGGTGCGCATAGCAGATCAAAATCATTCCATAGAATTACCGGTGATGCTGCAACCGGGCCAGCACGAAAATGTGGCCGCCGTCGCTCTCGGTTACGGCCGAAAAGGCACCGACCGTTTCGCCCGCGTCGGCCCCCAGTGGTTGGAAAGCCGGTTGACTGTGCAGGACGGTCAAACCATCGGTGAAAACGGTTTTTTATTCACAGCCGTACACAACGGTCAGCGACAGTACACGACTACGGTCAATTTAACAAAAACCGGTAAACGTTACCGGCTGGCCCAGACCCAAACCCATCATAATATTAAAGTTCCCGAAAAGCTCGGCGGGCAGGAAAGGGAAGTGGTACGGGAAACCGCTTTGAGCGAATATCTGAGCGGAGAATCGTTAGACCATCAGCAGCGCCATAAACAGCCTCAACTATGGCCCGAAGATCACAAATACACCGGATATCATTGGGGATTAGCCGTCGATCTGAACCGTTGCACCGGCTGCTCCGCCTGCGTCATCAGTTGTCAGGCGGAAAATAATATCCCGGTGGTCGGTAAGGACGAAGTATATCGCCGGCGGGAATTGCACTGGATACGCATCGACCGCTATTACAGCGGCGACGACCAAAATCCGCGCGTTATCCATCAGCCGGTGATGTGTCAGCACTGCGATCATGCGCCGTGCGAGGCGGTCTGTCCGGTGCTGGCCACCGTACACAGCGACGAGGGCATCAATCAGCAAATTTATAATCGGTGCGTGGGCACCCGTTACTGCGCCAATAACTGTCCCTACAAAGTGCGCCGGTTCAACTGGTTCGATTATCGGAAACAACAAAAACGCGAACACCTGGCGCTTAATCCGGATATTACCACCCGCTCGCGCGGCGTCATGGAAAAGTGCTCGCTGTGCGTCCAACGGATTCAGGAAGCCAAAGCCAAAGCACAGCAGGAAGGGCGGAAAGTCAGAGACGGCGATATTCAGCCGGCCTGCCAGCAGTCCTGCCCGGCGGACGCTATCGTCTTCGGCGATCTAAACGATCCCGAAAGCCGGATAGCCAAATTAGTTAAACAGCCCCGTCATTACCACATGCTGGAAGAATTTAATTTCCTTCCCACAGTGGGCTATCTCAATAAAATCCGTAATGATAAACACGGGCCGGGAGATAGCGAAATTTAAGGAAGCGTTTATTCATGTCTGCAATATACTCAAAATTACGTAAGCCGCTGATCCATGGCCAAAAATCGCCCCGCCAGGTTACCGATGATGTTATGCGGCCGCTGGAACGGGGACCGGGCAAATTATGGTGGGCGGCGTTTCTAACCTCTTTCACCATATTGATTATCGGCGTCATTGCCGTAACGTATCAGATTAAAGTGGGCATCGGTACCTGGGGCTTGAATAAAACCGTGGGCTGGGGTTTTGATATCACCAATTTTGTTTTCTGGGTGGGTATCGGTCACGCCGGTACGCTCATTTCAGCCATTCTGTTTTTGTTCAATCAGAAATGGCGCACGTCAATCAACCGCTCCGCCGAAGCCATGACCATATTCGCCGTCATTTGCGCCGGCATTTTTCCGCTGATCCACATGGGCCGCCCGTGGCTGTTTTTCTGGATTTTTCCCTATCCCAATACCCGCGGTTCGTTATGGGTCAATTTCCGGTCGCCCCTGTTATGGGATTTCTTCGCCATCAGCACCTATTTCACCATATCGCTGGTATTCTGGTACCTGGGACTGATTCCCGATATGGCCACGCTGCGGGACCGGGCGAAAACCAAAATAAAAAAGATCGTTTACGGCATAATGAGTTTTGGCTGGGACGGGTCGATGCGCAACTGGCGGCGCTATGAGACGGTTTACCTGCTTTTGGCCGCATTAGCCACGCCGTTGGTGCTGTCGGTGCATTCCATTGTCAGTATGGATTTTGCCACTTCGGTGATACCCGGCTGGCATACCACTATTTTTCCGCCGTATTTCGTGGCCGGGGCCATTTTCTCTGGGTTTGCCATGGTTTTAACCCTGATGATTATCGCCCGTAAGGTGCTGCATTATGAAGAATACATCACCATCGACCATATCGAAAAAATGACCAAGATTGTGATCCTCACCAGCGGCATTGTCGCTCTTTCTTATGCTACGGAGCTGTTTATTGCATGGTATTCGGTTAACGAATACGAGCGATTTGTTTTTATGAATAGAGCGTTGGGGCCTTATGCCTGGGCGTTTTACATCATGATCGGGGCCAATGTACTGTCGCCGCAGTTGCTGTGGTTCAGGAAACTGCGGCGCAGCATAATTTTTGTGTTTGTGCTGTCCATCGTCATCAACATCGGTATGTGGTTTGAGCGGTTTGTAATCATCGTGACCTCGCTGCACCGGGATTTTCTGTTGTCCAGTTGGGCCATGTACAAACCGACGCTCGTGGAGCTGGCCACGCTGGCCGGCAGTTTCGGCCTGTTTTTCACGCTGTTTTTGCTGTTTGCCCGCTTCATTCCCTTTATTGCGATGAGCGAGGTAAAGAGCGTTTTACATTATGGTAAAAACCGTAAAACCCCCAAAGAAGTGAACAAGAAAGCTGAGCTGCAAACGGAAAAACGTTCAGCTTAAAATTATGATACGGGTTGAGGTTTTTAATGAATAATACATTGTTAAGTGTTGAAATATGACAATTTTTTACCCCCTTTCTTCTCCCCTGACTGGCTGAGCAGTGTACACACTTAAGACCGGGGGATGTTTTAACCATTGCTTTTCTGGCAAGGACTGAGGACGGGAGTAGAATAATAAGTTAAACGAAATCAATAAAACCTTATTTGCTGGTTAAAACCTTAGTAGCAAATATGAGATAGTAAATAAAACCTTATTATCCTTTTAATAAGGTAATAAGGCAGAGGGGTAAGGCGTAAATTTATATTGGTATTAAGGTTTAAACAGAGATCACAGGTGTCCAAAATAAATTTTAACAACTAAGAAATTAGGATCAAAAGAGATGAAACGAGATTTATTTATAGCGGCGTTCGGCAGCGAAGACGACATCCTCGGCGCCGTCAGAGCCGCCCGGCAAAAAGGATATGATCTACATGACGTCTATACCCCTTATCCCGTTCACGGACTGGAAGATGCCATGGGATTGAAATCCAGCCGTTTAACGTATGTTTGTTTTGGGTTTGCCTTTTTCGGTTTGCTGGCGGCCGTCCTCATTCAATTCTGGATAGGGTCGATTGACTGGCCGTTGAATGTGGGCGGCAGGCCGTTCAATTCGCTGCCCGCTTATCTGCCCGTTACTTTCGAGCTGACCGTGCTTTTTGGCGGCCTGGGGGTTTTATTGGTTATGTTTTTCAGTACCCGGTTGTTTCCGGGGAAAAAGGCGCAGTTGATGCATGAACGGATTAATGACGACTATTTTGTTATGGTTCTTGACGCCGGTAGTCCCGTATTCGATCTTGGCGCCGTACACGATTTTCTATCAAACTATAACGTGTTGGAAACCGAAAACAGGGAGGCGGTAATTTGAAACCGGATATGAAAATTCTGATCGGGTTAATGTGTGTTTTGATCGTACTCATTGCAGGATATATGCTTGCCGGTACAAAATATAACAAACCCAATTTTGAATATCTGCCGGATATGGCATACTCCTGCGCGGTTCAAACCCAGGCCGAAAATCCCTTTTACAAAAATCATAAACCCATAGCCGGCGCCATAGCCCGCAAGGAAAAACCGCTGCATTTCGGGTCCTCGGAAGAAGAAGGAAAACGGGCCGGCCGGCAACTGGACAATCCCTTGAAAAACGACAAATTAAAAGATTTGCAGCGCGGTCAGGTTATTTATCAGCGGTTTTGTACGGTGTGCCACGGCGCCGGCGGGCGGGGTAACGGACCGGCCTCATTGAGAGGATTCCCGAGGCCGCCGTCTCTGCTGTTGGAAACCGCCGTTAACAAACCGGACGGCCAGATATTTCATATCATTACTTACGGATTTAAAAATATGCCGGCCTACGGAGCGCAGATCGGGCGCCCCGATCGCTGGCAGGTGGTCAACTATTTAAGAAAATTGCAAGAGAGTTCGCAATGATATCACAAACCGAACAAAACCTGAATATATCCAAAAGAACTTACGTAATCCTGACCTCGGTTACGGCCGTCGGCGTTGTTGTATTTCTGAGCGGATTGTTTTTCGCGCCGCAGCGTATATGGTCCAACTTTTTGATAATGGAATTTTTTCTGCTCAGTTTAGGCGTAGGCGCCGGATTCTTTCAGGCCGCCCTGTATCTTTCCAATGCCGGCTGGTCGGCGTCCATCAAACGCATCCCCGAGGCCATGATGTCCACCCTGCCGGCCGGTTTGATCGGGGCTCTTATTTTGATTTTCGGCATCCATTCCCTTTATGAGTGGAGCCATTTATCGGTGGTGGCCGAAGACCCGATTTTACAGGAAAAAAGCGTCTGGCTCAATCAACCGTTTTTTATAGGACGCTTGATTTTTTACTTTATCGTATGGATTGCTCTGTCGAGGGCGATGATTAAGCACTCCCTGCAACAGGATAGCGACGGCCTTTTACTGCATACCAGAAGAAACACACGATATGCGGCAATATTCATGGCGGCCGTAGCCATTACGTTCTCCCTGGCCAGCTTCGATTTGCTGATGTCTTTGCAGCCTCACTGGTACAGCACCGTTTTTGCCCTGCTGATTATTTCGGGTATGATTTCCAGCGCCCTGGCTGTTATGGCGGTCGTCATGGTGGTTTTACGGCGGATGGGATACGGCCATATTTTCACCGACAACCATTTACGCACCATTGCCAATCTGTTATTATCCTTTTGTGTTTTTTGGGTCTATATGTGGGTTTCCCAGCACATGCTCATCTGGTATTCAAACATTCCCGAGGAAACCAGTTATTATATCTTTCGCCATTTCGGCGGCTGGGGATCATTATCCTTTATCAATGTGGTGCTGAATTGGCTGATTCCGTTTTTGATTTTGCTGCCCAAAGGCAATAAAGTGAATGATAAGATTATGTTGCAGGTAAGTATAGTGCTGCTTATCGGACACTGGCTGGATCTGTACATCATTGTAATGCCGCCGACCATGGGCGCTCAACCCACCTTTGGTATCTGGGAAATCGGTTTATTCGGCGGGGCCATGGCCTTGTTTTTTCTGCTCGTTTTCAGATGGCTGAAACTCCGTGCTCTGGTTCCAAAAAATGATCCCTATCTTATTGAAAGCATGAATATTTTATCAGATTAAAGATAGGGCAGAGCGAAATTATAGTTTATGCGATTTAGCTCCAATTACGTTATCCGGTAAAAGATCAGGGAATACGCAGGATATTTTTAATCCCATTTAATAAGCTTTACATCAGAGCCGCTTAAATAGCATTATCTTCAATCAATACAATCCTAACCCGGATTCACCCCGTGTAATATATTATCAATTGCCACTAATAAACCCAATAAATTCATGTATTCCACGGGGTAAAGCGGAATAGTTTTTTTGTTTAAATAATCCAGGCCACGCCCCATTCCGCCTGGGCGGGAGCGATTAAGGTACTAAGTCAATTTAGCGGATTTACAGAAAATACATTACTTAATTCAATTATATCAACACTATATGCATTTATATTGTTTGTAATTGTGGAAATCAATGAACAGTTGGTTGAGCTTAAGATCAGTAATAAATCGGATTAACAAATCAAAGAATAAAACAATAAGGTTCTATGTCGTTTTGTGTGTGTATTATACATCATAATACGCAGCAGTATAAAACAGCGGCGATATGTTCAGGGATTTATTCCGCCTGCGC
>CAYXRA010000215.1:0-6977 GCA_964467525.1 uncultured Calditrichaceae bacterium | reverse complement strand
CATTATTCGGTAAAAGCCGATGAAAATTTTACCACACAGGAACATAATTCAGAAGAAGTTAAGTGGTATTTTCAGAACTGGTACAGTCCGGACGCTGGCGCGGATATTGATAATGCATCGGCTTTACAAACGGATGTGGTCTTTCGTCCTGAAGGTGATGAATTAATAGCCAATTACAAAGGCCATCTGGCCTCCAGCAACTCCCGCGCCACCGGCTACAATAACGGCCGGCGGATGGCCAGAGACGCCAATGGCAAACTGCATCTTGTTTATGAAGATAACGGGAATATATGGTATACCTCTTCCGCCAACGGCGGCGCATCCTGGATTAATGAAGAATTAATCGGCGATCCGGACACCGATGACGAAACCTTTCCGGCAATAACTTTTTACGATAATAAACTATTTGTAACCTGGATTGAAAACTGGGGCGATCTTTGCATGATCTGGTTCCGTGAAAAAGATTTGGCCACCGGCGGCGATTGGAGCGCCATCGAAGATGTTTGGGAATTTAATACCGATGAAAACCAAAAAAAGCCCACGGCGTCTATTGCCGTTTTAAGAAGAAACGGTTATCCGGAATACAGTGTAATCATCGCCTACGATTTTTATGAAAGCGGCCCCTATGTTGAAGACGGTTATAAAATAAAAATGCTGAAAAAGGATTCCGATGAGCAGATTTTCTATCCGCTCGATTTCGAGCAATTCGGCTACCGCCCGTCATTATCAGCCGATACCTACCATTCAATACCAAATCAGCAAATAGGCCTTTCTTACGATAACGAAGGTAAAATTTATTTTCGTCAGTGCAATTCCGATCTGCTATGGACCGATCCCGAACAGGTTTCCCAGGATGAAGCATGGAAAGAAAATGAACGTAAATCCTGCCTGAGTATGATGAATGGGCATGCCCATATTGTTTGGGAAGGGAAGAATATTGAAACCGGAAAATGGGAAATTTTTTATCGCGACTACCGCGGGCCATTAAATACGACGGATGACACAGGACCGAAGTATATCATAAATCCAGGTCCTACCGTAACTTCGCCGATTTATTACGATGTTACAAATCCCACGGTCGGTGTGAATGAATACCAGGAAGTGGCCATCTTCTATAGCAAAAACGGCAGTATATATAAAAAGAAACTGCTCGGCGACGACTGGATTCGCGAATACTTTGATTCGGGAAATTATCCGGCCTTGGTAGCGCACCAGTTATCAGGGGCGGCCTGGACAAAATATACATCCGCGCCGTATTTTGTAAGAGACGATCATAACGGGCCGCAATCCGAACCGCTCGATCCGGTTTGGCATCCCGACTGGACAATCGATGAAAAACTCATCAAGTACACCTACAATTTTATTGCCGATCCGCCCAATTCGACCGATAGCTACATATCAATAGATATACTCAATGTATCCCTGGATAATGATACGTTGCAATTTACAAACAAGCTGCGCAGCGATTCGATGCAAATTACCGGCAATTATCTTCCCCTGGAAATCGATATGAAGGTAAAATTCGTAAATGCCGAAAATGCCATGGACGATCAGGAAATTTTGTATAAAGTCGAATTTATAGACGGCGCCGATACGTTGAACATGACCAATTTGCGCTACCATGAATTACCGCCCGCAGCCGGCGATACGGTTGAACGGCTATTCAAGCATACAACGATTGTAAACATGAACGGACGTACGGGATATGTCCAATTCAATTTCCGGAACCATACGCCGTTAATCAATTTGATCCTCAAAGAGAATGATAATTACAATTTGGTTAAAAATGATCACGGTTCATCGTTAACAATCACGCCTGAAGCATTCCGGCTAAACCAAAACTATCCCAATCCATTTAATCCGTTAACGCATATCACGGTTGAATTAGCGGACGATTGCCAAGTGCGTCTGGAAGTGTTTAATATCAGGGGGCAACGGGTTGATGAACTGATGAACGGATTCAGAGCGAAAGGTATTTATCAGGTATATTTTGATGGTTCCGGTCTTTCCAGTGGCGTCTACCTTTATCAGTTGAAATTTGATAATGGCAAAATATTAACCAAAAAGTTAGTTTTGCTTAAATGAACAAGCCATCCCGATTTATCGGGGCGGCGTCTACATTTATCGCCTTACAACCGATGAAGGAACAGTTCTAACCAAAAAGATGTGCCTGCTGAAATAATATCAAGATACTGAAAACGGATGTCTTGCATCCGTTTTCTATTTTTTCCAGAAAGAAGAAGTAAATAAAATAAGCACCGTAAAAACCTCCAGGCGGCCGGCCAGCATCAGGAACGATAAAAACCATTTACCGAAAACCGGAATATCGGCATAATTGTCGGTCGGCCCGACGCCGCCGAGACCGGGACCGATATTATTAATGGTTGCGGCCACACTGCCGAAAGCTGTCTCAATATCCAGACCCAATCCGCTCATCACCAGAATGCCGATGACAAACAGCATCATATAAAGCAGGAAAAATCCGCCGATATTGGTAACGATATCCTGGGAAACCACTACGTTGCCCACGCGCACCGTAAAAACGGCCTGGGGATGGATCAGCCTTTTTATTTCATTCAGGCCGAATTTTACAAGGATCAGTGAGCGGATGATTTTCATACCGCCGCCGGTCGAACCGGCACAACCGCCCATAAACATCAGAATAAACAGTATAATCTGAGAAGAGGTGGACCAATGCTCGTAATCGGCAGTGCCGTAGCCTGTCGTGGTCAAAATCGAGACGGTCTGAAATATTGAATACTGCGCCGTTTTAAAAAGACTCTCTTCTTCATTGTGCCAGATATCAACACCGATTAAAATAACGGCGACCACGATGATGCTGTAAAAAAAGACCGCTTCCCGGTCTTTGAAGTAGACCAGCGGCTTTCCGCGCAGCGCCCGGTAATGCAAGGCAAAATTGGTTCCGGCGATAATCATGAAAACGATGATAATGTAATCGATGAGTGCGCTGTTATAATGACCGATACTGGCGTTTTTTGTTGAAAAGCCGCCCGTGGCCATGGTGCCGAAAGTATGGCAGAAAGCGTCGAACCAGGCCATGCCGGCGAATTTAAGCAGCAGCGCTTCAATAATGCTTATCAGGACATACACGCCCCAGAGCAGTTCCGCGGTATGCTTGATGCGCGGGGTCAGCTTGTCCAGCGTCGGTCCGGGTACTTCCGCCTTAAAGAGCTGCATGCCGCCGACGCCCAGCAAAGGCAGAATGGCCAGTGAAAGCAGGATGATGCCCATACCGCCCAGCCAGTGGGTGAATGAGCGCCAGAAAAGCAATCCGTGGGGCAGCGCTTCGATATTATTCAGAATTGATGCCCCGGTAGTTGTAAAACCGGACATGGTTTCGAAAAATGCGTCGGTGTACGATGGAATGAATCCCGATATTTTAAAGGGCAGGGCGCCGATCAGAGCGAAAAGAATCCAGCCCAGAGTCACGATCAGAAAGCCGTCTTTGACCCGCAGCTCGCCGGATTTCCTTGTGCTGAAATACCCGATAATGCCCAATGCCCAGGCGATGGCGATGGTAATCAGAAAGGCGTTGAAATCACCCTCGGCGGCAAAAAAAGCGATGGCGGCCGGGATGCACAATGAGAATCCCAGAAAAAGCAGTAAAGCGCTTAGAATATTGACAATGGCCCGGTAATTAATCATGATACGTGATTATGCTTAATTGAATAATTTTTCAACTTCATTGATTGCGGAAGGCAGGGCAAACATGACAACTTTATCTTTTTCCTGAATACGCGAACTGCCCACCGGAATAAAAACATGGTCGCCGCGCATCACCGCCCCTAAAATAGCGTTTTTGGGAAAGCGGACTTCGGAAAGTGGTTTTTTGGTTATTTTTGATCCGGCATTCGGTATCATCTCAATAGCCTCAGCCGTAATGCCGGCAATGGAGGCCACGCTCTGCACCGTCCCGCGCCGGATGAATTTTAATATGCCGTTTACGGTAAGCAATTGTTTTGAAATATGGGCGTTGATGCCAATCGTCGGGATAATTGGCGAATATTCGGTTCGATTGATAAGGGCGATAATTTTCGGGACCTGCAGGTGCTGGGCCATCAGGCAGGATACAATATTCGTCTCATCGTCGCCGGTGACGGCAATGAAAGCATCCATATCAATGATACCCTCCAGGGCCAGCAGATTCAGGTCCAGTCCGTCGCCTTTGATCACCAGTGATTTTTTCAATTTTTCCGACAGGTCGCGTGACTTTTCTGCACTGGATTCAACGACTTTGATATTGTGCTGCTTTTCCAGTTCGCGGGCAATCAGGAATCCGGTTTGACCGCCGCCCAGGATCATCACATTTTCAATCTTGACATTTTCCTTGCCTGCAATCTGAATGACCTTTTTAACGTGTTCTTTGGCTACAACAACAAAGATACGGTCATTAGGCAGAAAAATATCTTCGCCACGCGGAATTTTGGTAAACTCTTTACGCTGGATAGCGATCGTCCTGAAGGGGAATTCCTCGTACTTTTTGCTTAATTCGCTGAGCGGGATATTTAAAATCGGGGTTTGTTTATCGAGCTGTATGCCGATCAGAACAATTTTTCCGCCGGCGAACTCAATAAAATCGGTTGCCGCGCTCTGCTTCAGTAAACGAATCGCTCCCTGGGCCGCTACAGATTCCGGATGAATGATCAGATCGATGTTATATTTTTGGGCGCTGATCGGGGAGTCGGTTCTCAAAAATTCCCGGTTTCGCACGCGGATCACGGTTTTTTCGACGCCGTATTCTTTGGCGATAATTGCCGTCAGTAAATTGACTTCATCGGAGTCGGTCACTGAAACCAGCATATCGGCCTTTTTGATGCCGGCCTGTTCCAGTGCCGAAAAACTGGAACCGTTCGCCTTCAAAACCTGGGCGTCAAGCTGATCGGCGGCGCGGGCGTAATTTTCCGCGTCTTTTTCGATCAGCACGATATCGTGCCGCTCGTAAGAAAGCATCTTGGCCAGGGTGAAGCCAATATCTCCGGCGCCGATAATTATGATGCGCAAGATGACAACTCGCTATGCCTGGGGTTGCAGTTTTTTAAACGTTTCGATGGTGCGGTCAATGTCATTATCATTGATATGCAAATGAGTAACCACACGCAGCCGCGTTTCTGAAATAGCCAGAATTTTGATACCGTGTTCAGCTAACTGTGCGCTAACCTGCGCGGCGGGGATACCGAACAGACTGGTATCGATGATAACAATATTGGTTTGCACGGTGCGCAGATTGACCAAAAAGCCCACCGTTTCGTTTACTGCTTCGGCCAGCTTACGGGCCCGACGGTGGTCTTCGGACAGTCTTTCAAAATGATTTTCCATGGCATGACTGGCAGCCGCCGCCAGAATACCGGCCTGACGCATACCGCCGCCGTATGCTTTGCGATAATAGTGGGCGCGTTCGATCAGTGATTTGCTCCCCGCGAGCACCGAACCGACCGGGGCGCCGAGTCCCTTGGAAAAACAAAGTGATACCGAATCGAAATACTGCGCAAAGTCGGCGATAGGGACGCCCGATGCCACGGAGGCATTCCACAACCGGGCGCCATCAAGATGCATTCTGATATTGTTGCGATCGGCAACGGCATGCATGGCTTTAATCGCATCCAGCGGGTACACCGTCCCGCCCCAGCGGTTATGGGTATTTTCAAGGGCGATCAGACTGGTTCCGGGAAAATGATGGTCCTTGGGACGAATGACTGATTCCACCTGCTCGGGATCGAGCACGCCGTAGTCGCCGGTAAGCGGATGCAACTGCACCCCGGAAAGCATCGCCGGCGCCCCGGCTTCATAGTTGAAGATATGCGAACGGTACTCGCAAATCAGTTCCGCACCCGGCTGGGTATGGGCATTAATGGCAATCTGGTTAGCCTGCGTGCCGCTGGCGACAAAAAGGGCCGCTTCCTTGCCTGTTAGGGTACAGATTTTTTCCTGCAGTGCGTTAACAGATGGGTCTTCGCCGAAGACATCGTCGCCCACTTCGGCTTTAGCGATCACCTCACGCATTTCCGGTGTCGGCTGCGTTAGCGTGTCACTGCGTAAATCAATAATTTTCATAGAATAAGTTCCGCAAAAGTTAAACGACGTACAACTTAAATCAATAAGGAAATTGATGCAAGATAAATTAGCGGCAAAAGCAATGCTTATCCGCTAATTCAACATGTAATTTAGAATGCCCTGATTTATCGGAGTAGAGGAATCCATTCCGGATTCCAATTATTTCTTCAAAACTTAATTTACCTATAATTTTATTTATATCTACCGATTTCCCGATTTTCGCAGCATCACGTACAAGAAAATCAATATCAACTGTACGCAATGCGGAAAGTTCCGGCGGATTATTGAAATGTCGCCTGTATAATTTTTGACACCACCCCCGATTAAGATAAATTGGCTTAGAATATCTTCACTTTGCAGCGTTCGCATAATTTCCAGGAAAAATTTATCGCCGGCGTCCATAAAGTGTCCGCTTTATCTCTTTAATGTCCTTTTTTATCCTGCGCAAATCGCCAATATATTTCTGCCGCTGTTCCCGTTGCTGAACTGCTTCTCTAACTGCTTCCGAAGATTCTCTGCCAATGTAATCAAACTTAACTTTATCGTTTTCTCTGTAAGCACGGTAAATGTATGTTTTACCATTCCGCCTTTTTTTGGATAAAGATCCCTTAGGCAGGTTGTTGATATCTCTCTGATACTTCCGGGCGAGTCCTTCCAGTCGCTCAAGTTCTTCATTCAGAATATGTTGCACTACACTCATTACTTTATTTCATTGTTGCCTAACAATATTGTTTCAATCTAACTATTGTTAGGCAATTAGTCAAATTGAAGTGCAAGAATAGCGTATCCGCTTTTTTTGTTTAAAATAACGCTGTAAGTATTTTAAAATAGGGTCTATGTCGTTTTGTGCGGGTAAACCCGGGAGCGACTTCCGAATGCCGTGGTTGGCGGGGTAATGGGTTTGT
>CAYXRA010000214.1:0-7015 GCA_964467525.1 uncultured Calditrichaceae bacterium | reverse complement strand
ACAAACCCATTACCCCGCAAACCACAGCATTCGGAAGTCGCTCCCGGGTTTACCCACATAAAACGACATTGACCCGATATTAATAACGGTTCCAAAATTCCATTGATTCATCATTCATTCTAAAACCGGTTGGTCAGTTTTATCTCCAATCCCTCGAACTCCGGTTCGTAGCGGCAGACGCCGCCCACGCAGACGAATCCTTCCTGACGCGAGCCGTACAAAACGGATAACTGCTGGTTACGCCAGAAGTTGAAGGTGACGTTGCCGTAAATCCAGTAGTTCTTATCCATGGTGATATTGCGCAGCTGATTCTGATTAGTCCATTCGCCGACCATAGCCAGGGTAACGAATGGCGAGCGGGAATATTCGATCAGCAGCAGATCGCTGTCGTATTCGCTTTTGTTTATGGAATTGGTGGTGTGCTGATGCTGGAAATTGATGTGCAACTGATCTCTGCGGCTCAGGTTATAGGAAACATCGATCAGCGGGGTAATGTTCTCGGTGCGCGTGGTCAGATCATAATTCCAGGCAAAAGCGCCGCGCCATTCCAGATTTTCATTGAAATAATTATGAATCTCCGCGTAATAGGCTTCAAAAATGCGCGTATCGCGGTGTG
This sequence comes from uncultured Calditrichaceae bacterium, assembly GCA_964467525.1. Taxonomy (GTDB): domain Bacteria; phylum Calditrichota; class Calditrichia; order Calditrichales; family Calditrichaceae; genus CAYXRA01. The sequence goes on along the minus strand of CAYXRA010000214.1, from coordinate 6,399 downwards.
AACGGGTCAGACTGTGATTGAGCAGTATTTCCCAGGCATCTGTAGGAAAGTAAGTCAACTCCGCCTGATAGCCTTTTTCATCATTCATATTCAGGGCATGGGGATGACGGTTGAGCAACGTGTAAGCGTGTTCGCGGCTGCCGGAGGGACCGGCGTTATATTCCCCGCCATCACTGTTTCTGAACAGCAGATTGCGGTAATCCTTGTATTCCAGAGTCAGGGCAAATTTGGAATAGTAGCCGTTCAGGGCCAGATAATAAGACGGTATCCGGCTCAGGTTATCCGGGTGAACGATTTCGCCGTAAAAATCCCAGAAATCCCTGCTGATATTGATGCGATTGGAAATCATGCGACCGATTTCAGCGCCGGCATCGTTTTGAGCGAGAAAACTGAATCCGTACGTAAGGCTGCGCCAGGGGTTGACCTCGTAGTCAAAACCGATCAGGTTGTTTTCCCTGCGATTATAACGATCTCTGATCTTTCCTGAGATAAACTGGGCCCGGAAACCGCTCAGACCGTACTGCAATTTAATCCCGTCAATGTTGTTGTCAACGCGCAGATTGCGGTCCTCGTAAGTGCGCAGGGTCAGCCCGCGGCCGAACATGGCATAATAATTCCCGAGAGTCACACGCAGATTTTTGTAATTGAACTCCGCGTAGCGGTAAGTCAGTTCGTTTTTTTTCAGCAGGCCCGGACGCTCGAAAATGTAGGGATCGGGCGGATTATTGATTTCGTAGCGCAGACCAACCTGGTAAAATTTTGACTGGTAAGTGATGTCCGTCCAGTTTTCAAAAATATTCGGGCCGTCCAGTTTGTTCTCATCGTAATCCTGCCAGCGGGTGTATTCCAGGTGATTGCGGATGGAAACCTGACTGAGCAGCGGCACGGCGAACAGAAGAAGCAGAGCAGTGCGTAAAATCATTTCCGTTCCTTTTATTCTTTATCGTCGCCGGTTTCCTGCCAATATTTCCGAAGCTGCTTTTCCAGTTCGTTCTCGTCGCCTTTGCGATAGCCGGTTAAACTGTAAATGACTTTACCCTCTTTATCGAGAAGCATCGTATAGGGAACCATGTTTACCAATAATTTTGTACTCACTTCACCGGTAGGATCGAGCAAAAAGGTAAAGGGGTAGTCGTGACTGCGTACAAAGGATTTCACTTTTGCCAGACTGCGCGGCGAATCTTTGGATATGGTCAGAATGTTGATATCTTTATCCGGATATTTTTCTTTCAGTTCTTGAACGGCCGGAAATTCCTTTTTACACGGCAAACACCAGGTAGCCCAGAAAATCACGATGGTGCCGTCATTATCGAGATGATTTTTAATGGCGTGCATATCACCGTTGACGTCTTTCATTTCCAGCCGGGAAAGATCCTGCGCCAAAAGCAGTGCCGGTAATATCAGCAGTAACAGCGCTGTTCTGATCATTTTAAAGTACCCTTTCCAAATTTATTTCATTTTGGGTGATCGTATCCTTTTACTTAATCAAAGTCATTTTTCCGGCGTCGCTGAACAGATGCCCGGATACGCCGGTCATGGTCAGGCGATAAAAATAAATACCGCTGGCCAGTTCAGCGCCGCGCCTGTCGGTGCCGTTATAATTAAACTGATGGCGGCCGGCGGGCAGGTTCGTCAATTGCCGCTCAAAAACCAGGTTGCCTTTCAGATCGAACACGCTGAGCCGTATATCCCTGAGCGCCTCCGGTGTCTGGTATCGAATGGTGGTGGCGCTATTGAACGGATTGGGGTAATTGCCCAGCAATTCGAAAGCAAGCGGTGCAGCGTTACGCTCATCTTCGAGAGCCGTGGCGGTGGTCGTTACTTCAAATGAATAAACGGTGCTGTCTGCTTCACCGGCTGACTTGACTGACAATTGAACTTTTCCGGTAGCCGGATCGCCGTTGGTTGTAAACGTAATACTCACCTTCAAACTGTCGCCGGCCGCAATACTGTCGCTGACCGATGATGTAAACGGCGGATAGCAGGCGCTGCCCAGGCATATTGACGTACTCCAGCCCTCGGGGATATCTTCGACGATGCGATTCACATCGATATGTAATTTATCATCGGTTAAATTATGGATCATCCCGCCCAGTTCTTTAATTTCGCCGCTCTCAACTTGCGCGCTGCTGTCGCCTATAGTGACCCGATATTGCTGAACTTTTTTTGTTTGCACGCGGAAAAGCAGGGTGTCCGATTGCAGGCTGACCATATCGGTAAAGCGGACCTGTGCCGCGCCCTGACCGGCCTGATCCGTTGTTGTAAAGGTAATATCGAAATCGATTGTGTCGCCGGACTGAATGGCGACGGTTTCAATGCTGTCATCGGGCATCAGGCAGCCGATGCCTTCGATACACATGGAAGTCATCCAGCCTGCCGGCAGATCGTTTTGGATCCGGCAAATTTCCATGGCCATGATTTCATCGCTGACATTGACAATTTTTGCAAACAGAGCGAAGGTTTCCGTCGGCTGGCCCTGAATCAGCGAATCAATGATCATCACTTCAAAAGTCGGCGGTGTGGTACTGGTAACGCTGAATATTACCGTATCCATGTCATCGGTCACCATATCGCGGAAGGTCACCAGTACTTCGCCATACCCCGGATCGCTGCCGGTTGTCATGGTTATATCGAAATCGAGCGTATCGTAAGCCTGCACGGCCGTAGTCTCCGAGGTGTCGTCGGGCATCAGACAACCCATGCCCTCGATGCACATGGATGCGGTCCAGTCATCGGGCAACGCGTCGTGCCGGATAATTTCGATGGCCAGCAGTTGGTCGGTTAAATTGACGATCTCTGTTTTCAAATCTACTGACGTACCGGGTTCAAGTTCAGCGGTGTTGTTAATGACATCCACTTTAAATGTTGCGCTCTGTGCAAACGGTGCGGATGTAAATATTATTAATATAGCGATCAGGGTTGATAATCTCATTTATCATTCCTCGTTATTGGATTTACGGATAATAAATCAGATTCCCGGTTTAAAAAGCCGGGAATCCGTTTATCTATATACAACTAATAAAAAGTCACAAAGGTTTAACGCACCAGTAACATTTTTTTCGTTTTTGTATAATTTTCGGTTTTCATCCGGTAGTAATAAATCCCGGAAGCCAGATCTGCGGCATTGACTGTAATTTGATACTGTCCGGCAGCCATTTGACGATTGACCAGTGTGCGCACTTGTTCGCCGAGTACATTATACAGTACGATTTCCACCTGACCGCTCTGAGCTGTCTGATAGCTGATTGTCGTCGATGGATTGAACGGATTGGGATAGTTCTGGGACAAAGCGTAATGATCCGGCGCACCGGACTGCGGATTATCGGCAATATCACTGACCGGATTGTCCAGGTTTACTTTGGCCGTGGCTCGGATTTCTTTGGTGACCGTATCCTGAATGAAAGCAATAAGCTGACAGTTATCTTTAACCACGCCTTCCGGTATGGTGAACTCGATGTTATTTGTCAGGACCATCCCCGCAGTCGGTGCGGCCGCTTCATCATAAAGCACCGTACCGAAGGTATCGGGGTAAATTTTACGGAAGACAAACTGCAGTGAATCCATGCCTTCCCAGGAATAAGCAATATGCGATTCATTCAGTCCAAAATAGAGACGGTTTGCTTTAGTGTATGAAGCGCATTCATAGGTTGTATAAGCGGTTGCCGAAATCTGGTCGCCGTTTTCGGTGAATTCCAGGTCAATCGTAAATGGTGAGCGCTCCTCCAGTCCGGCAAAATATAAGTCCTCGTAATCTTCATAAAGGGGCATCCAGTCAGCCTCTGCATCGCCGCCGCCGGTGCGCCAGGCAGTACCGTTAAAAATGGCTGTCGGATAACCTGTTACACCATAATAATTGAGACGTTGTAAGGACTCATCTGTAATGAAAGGATCATCCTTTCCCTCATATCCATGATATTCTAATATAGCTACTGAATCCGGGTGCTCTTCATGCAGATGATCGGCGGCTTTGGCCGAAGCGGGACAGTACGGACACCAGGTTCCGGTACCTTTTTCAAGCAGCACCATTTCTTTTTTTGGTCCCGTTGTCACCCATTTGGCAGCGAGATCATTGTCAGCATCCATATCGCCGCTCAGTACGCTTTGGGCAAAAAACCGGTATTCCACATTGCCGATAGCGTAATCTTCGAAGGTGACCTGGGTGCTGGCGCCGGCGGCCAGATTGCTGACGCCAATCGTTTCGATAACATTTTGCGAACCGCCCCAGTCGTAATAACCGAAGCGTACGTCGAAAGATTCAGTATTTAAACCGACATTTTTAACCGTAGCTTTCGGCGTGAACAGGGTGCCGGGGTCATAATAAGAAGCGATATCCAGTGAGGTGACAGCTACGTCGTGCTCCTGGGGGGTCGTTATTTTTACATCGTCGACATACCACTTTTCGTTGGCTGAGGTGTAATAGTGAAAACCCACATAAATCTTGCTTTCACCGGCATAGGCCGATAAATCAACCTCCATTATCTGACCTTCGAATCCGGAAATGGTATGATTGGCCGGGGTCATTTCCAGAACCGTTGTAAAATCAGATGAAACGTTTTGCGAGTTGGTTGAAACGGCAATGGTATGGGTGCCGCCGTTGGTGGCCCAGTCGGTTTGATCTTCATAAAAATAGAGTGTGGCCGACGGGGCAGAAGACAAATCGATTGCCGGCGTAACAAGCCAGATATCGATGGGATAAATAAACTGTGGTTCGGCAATGGCAGAAAATTCGCCGGTTCTGGCTTTAGCCCTTGTATCGCTCCAGCCGTCCAGTGTAAAATTGTCGGTGAATGAGGTCCAGCCGGAAGGAGGAAACCCATTTTCGAACGATTCTTCCAGAAGGACATTGGCGCGTACTTCCTTTTCAGCAGCCGTTACCGTTCCCAGGAACGTGAATAAAATAATTAGTGAAAGAAAAGTCAGCGTCAGGTAGCGTTTTTGCATAATATCTCCTAATTAAGTGAAGTTTGAATAATTGCCTTTGTTTCTATATTCTGAATGAATACAATGAGTTTGCTGTTGGCATAAATCCAGGTGTTTGGCCATGCTTTTTCGTATTCGATTAAAACCGGTGTGGATGCCTGCTCCAGCGGATCGCCCTCCCGGTCGCTCAAAAATCCCCTGAAAACAAAATTAAAATCGGTTAAGCCGTTACTGCCCGGCGGCTCGTCAAAATGAATATCATCCTCGGTTACGGCCGCGAACAGGCGTAAATCGGACAAATCGTTGCGCGTATCCAAATTGTAAACTTCTACGGTAACATTAAGTATAGTGCCGGTCAGTGTTTTGTTTATTGAAATAGCCACGGAGTCCTGTGCCGCCTGGCGGGCCTGATCGAAGATATCCTGAATTTCCTGAGCATTTTTGGGATCGACATTATGTGTGCCGTCGATGCGCAGCACAGGCAGGGGCGCGGCGGAGTAATACTGAATTCGCTGGCGGTTATCGTCCGGCGCTTCCAGGTAAAACGGATCGTTGGGACTGGGCCAGTAGGCGTAATATTCCAGAATGGCGAATTGATCGGCCGGTATATTTTGGACAAAGGCTTCCAGATTTTCCGCCGATTCCACGCAGGGCTCGCAGGATACGTTGCCGAAGGCTTCCAGCAGGACGCGCTGATGCACGGAAAACTTGTGATCCGGATTTTGCAGGGAGTCGCGGATCACTTCGATCTGCCGGGCGTGACTGACAAAACCGTTTTTTATAATTTTGAGGATATGTGTGCCGGGCAGCAGCTTTACGGTATCCGGTGTAACCTTGCCGGTAGGCTGATTGTTGATGAAAATATCCGCCCCGGACGGTTGGGTAGTAACAAATAAAAATCCGAACTGCTGCAGGGCATTTAAAACAAAACTAACCTGGTGCAGTGCGTCAGGCCTAACATCGACGATAAAGGAATCGAGCGTACTTTCATAGCCGTCCTTAAAAACTTTGATGGAATGGACACCGGTCGGAATATCGTATAAAGTATCCGGCGTTGTTTTGCCCGTATTGTTGTTATCCAGATAGATGGAGGCACTTTGCGGTGTGGAATCGACAAAGATATCACCGGTTTCGGCGCCTGTATCGGTTTCGACGGGCTGTTTAACGCCGCAGGCACTGATGATAAAGAGGATTATGGCAAACAAAAAAAGACGCATGAACATTCTTGTTTTCCCATCCATTGATGAAATTTTCTAATTTTCTAATTATACCATAAAAATATCATATTTTTTGTTGTGATAATCACGAATATTTAATAAAAAATCACAAATAGTTAAAAAATTGATAAAATATATGACCCGGCAGCCATTGAATGCAAATAAATTGTTTAAATATTTTTTTTGAATAATGAAACATTCATGATTTTGCAAACACACAAAGGCATGATTAAACAGAACCCCCACCCCTTCGCCCCTCCCC
>CAYXRA010000213.1:0-7030 GCA_964467525.1 uncultured Calditrichaceae bacterium | reverse complement strand
GAATGGAACGGCGTCTTATTCATAACTTGGATTATTCATAAACGTCTCACGCAAATACGCTCCCAAAGGGATCCCCTCGGGATAAGGCACAAAGAATTAATAACTTATGAAAGTCATCGCAAAAAACTCAGTTTTCAATTGATAATGAATAATTATTTTTAATTTTAAGTTTAAAAACAATTTGCATTCTTTGCGGCTTTGCCTGGTGAATTTTTCAGTAAATAAGATTCTTACTGCTTAATCGAAAACCGTAGCCTACCGGTACAGCGATTTCCGGCTGATATAATCGAAGACGCTTGCAGGTACCAGACTTTGATAGGACCGGTCTTGGCGAACGCGCTTCCTTATTTCTGTTGATGATATATCGATTACGGGACTTTCCAGAATCATGATCCGGTCATCATTCATACCGGTCTTTTCTGCGGCATTGCGACGGTTGAGGACCACAAGCCGGGCAAGATTGAGAATCGTTTCCGGTTCTTTCCAGTCGTGAAATTCATCGAGATTATCACGACCGATCAGATAATATAATTCGGTCCCGGGATATTTATCTTTGAAATAGCGTAACGTATCCACGGTATACGACACTTCCTTCTGCTCCAGCTCGAAGGTTTCCACCGAAAAACGGGGAAAATCCTGTGTCGCCAGTTGCATCATTTGCAGGCGGTCTTCCGGTGTTGAGATATCAGACCGCTTGTCAAAGGGGTGTTGGTAGTTGGGTATAAAGATTATGTGATCGAGATTTAAGGTGTTGAAAACCCACTCGCTGATGATCAGATGCCCATGGTGGACCGGATCGAAGGTCCCGCCAAGCAATCCGATTTTTCCCTTTTCAGGTAATTTATTCATCATTTGTTTCTTCAGCCAGATACTCGAATAGTGAGTTGACTTCTTCCATGTAGGGACTGCGCGGAAACTGCTGTTTGAATTTTACAATTTCCAGCCGGGCCTGTTCCGGCTGCTCCATATCAATATATATATTGATCTTATCGAACTGCGCATCATCGGACCACTTCGAGTCATAATAATTCTGCAATATCTCATCATAATATATAAGCGCCGCCTCATACTCGCGCATGTTCACATAGAGTCGCGCATTTTTCAGCAGCTTTTCGGCGAGTTTATCGCGCAGGAGACCAATCTTCTTTTGCGCTTCTTCCTTCAGTTCATGGGTCGGATTTTCTTCAATGAATCTTTGGTAGGCGCGAATCGCTTTATCGGTATAAGATTGATCCAGCGACGGACGCGGGGAAAGCTGAAAATAACATTCGGCCAGCTTGTACTGGGCCAGCGGTACCAGACTGCTGCGACTCATATTGTTGATTAATTTTTCAAACTCCACGGCGGCAATTAAAAACTCATCCATCAAATAATGCGATTGGGCAAGATAGTACTGGGCGCTGTCGGCGATAGTGCTGCCGGCATACCGCAGAACCACCACCGTAAATTCATTGGAAGCCTCGTAATAGTCGCCGTCGTTAAATTTTTTCTTGGCATATTGAAAATATTGTTCAGCGGTCCAGTCCGGCTGCGGCTTGACGCCGGCACAGCCGATAAGAAAAATTGCGATTAAAATCAGACTTAAATTTCGTTGCAAGTGATCGTCTCCTTAAAATAACATTCCGTCGAATTTTCCTGTCATCTTCCCTGATTCTGTTCTGTTCAGGTTTATCCCGTGAATAGTTGTTTGCAAGACAGGATAATATTACTCAGTTGCACTGTAAAAGTTCAGAAATAAATCAGCCGCGCATATTAAAAAACAGGTAGATAAGTACCGAAACCGAGGCAATAACCACAGCCGGTTCCAGATACTTTGTCCACGCCGATGCATCCGCTGTGGTGCCCCGCGTAAAACTGTAACTGCTTGCCTCGATCCGTTCTAATTTCACTTCGCCGGGTTGATCCCGGTATTGATTTTTAAAATCGAACGCTTGGATAATGCGCCCCTGATTTATCTCTTCAAGCCAGCCTTCAAATTGAATAGCGACATGGCGTTCGTAGCTTTTATCCAAACCAAGCCAGCGGCTGATTCGTTCAGCATAGGTGATCTGAACACCGAAACGCTCAATATGCAGTATTTTGTCCGCATTGGCGGCATTTAAAATAACTTCCCGCCGGGCAAAATACCGAATCAGCGTATTGTTTAAAAATGCGCGCTTTTCATCGTCCTTAAACCCGAATACGATTTTCAGATTATCCGGCTTTACCCGATCAGCCATTTGCAGTGAATCCAATCCCGATATGATCTGATTCCGTATAATATCGTGATTCGAATCAACAGACTGACCAAACGCTGTTTTAAAAATAATCAGCGATAAACCGATAATGCACAATCGTATATTCACGTTGCAAAATTAGGGCGAGAATAAATTTGATGCAAGTATTTGTCTGCTTTGCTTCAGTCTAAATGCGCACTACAGAGTGATCTCTTTTCCGGCTTTACCCGATTCATAAAGAGCGTCGATGATGCGCATAACATACAGGGCATCTTCTGTGGAAGAGAGATTCTCTTCTTCACCGCGGACGACCCGGTTAAAATGCCTGATTTCGCTCTCATAACTTTGGATATAGCTGTCGGCGCTGCTGTTGGCGATAATTGGCGTAACATTAACCAGATTACCGTGCAGTTCTTTATTGATCCTCAGGGGATTGAGATACGCAGCGCCCTTTTTGCCGAAAATATGCGTGTAAACCATGTCCCTTTCCAGATGCATGCGCCAGCTTATTTCCAGGGTAATGGTTAAGTGACTGGTGGTTTCTATAACTGCCAGTGCCGCATCTTCGACTTCGCACTCGTTATTCAGACAATAATCATAGAGTCTGACTGATTTCACGGGCGGATTATTATTCAGAAACAAGGCCAGATCGATAAGCTGAGATCCCAGGTCAATAAGCACCCCGCCGCCGGCATAATCCTTTTTAAGCTCCCAGTTCTGGATCAAACCGCGCGACCATTTTTTCAGCCAGCCGGCCTTGATATAAAAAACTTCACCCAGCTCATCATTATCGATAAATTTTTTCAGCGTAATGACATCATCCCGGAATCGGTTCTGCATCCCGATCATTGCCGTTAATTTTTTTTCTTTTGCCAACTGGTTTATTTTTTCGGCGTCTTCAGCATTAAGGGCGATGGGTTTCTCAACAAATACATTGATCCCGTTATTTAATGCCAGATAACTCATCGGGTAATGGTACAGGTTGTTGGTGCAAATATGGATAGCATCCAACTCTTCCTCGCTGATCATATCGTCAATCTGTGAGTACCAGCGCGGAATATCAAATTTTTTTGTTATGGCATGCACTTTCGACTCATCCACGTCGCAAATGGCCACCAGCTCAACGTCTTCAAGTTTTTTCAGAATCGGAAGATGGACGATTTGCGCGATACTGCCAACCCCCACCACGGCAACTTTCAATTTTTCCATCCTTTACTCCCTGATGAATGCTCTGTAATCGATTTTGTTAAGAATATTAACGGCCTGATCCGCCTCTTTTCTCGTTGAAAATGATAAACGGAACACACCGCCTTCTTTTTCGCGAATCTTGAGCAGCTCGATGTCCCGAATGTCAATTTTCTGATCGGCCAGCGCATTGGAAATTTTGGCGATTACGCCCATCTGATCATTGACATAAACCAGCACATCAGTCAACTGCGAAATGAAACCCTTATTCGATTTCGGAACCTGGTTTCTGTATTGATTTGCTAAATTAAACTCCGATTTTAAATTATTCAAATTATTCATCGCCTTTTGCAAATTTCCGATCATCGATTGCAGGGCGTCCCGGATATTTTGTGCATTGGATGCTATAATATCCTGCCATATTTCGATAGGACTGGAGGCGATGCGGGTCAGATCGCGAAAACCGCCGGCGGTTAACTGGAAATATGGATATTGATCGCTGTGTTTTTCACCGACCAGATTAACCAGTTCAATGGCGATGATTTGCGGCAGATGACTGATCGCCGCCAGAATCCGGTCGTGCACATCGGCTTCAAGCAGCATTATCCGCGCTTTAATTTTGGACAGCAGCATGTATAATTTTTCTTTTACGAGCGATTCTTCTGCTTCTTTGACACACGTGAGAATATAAACGGCATTTTCATAAAGGAGGGGATTGGCGGCATTCAGTCCGCTTTTTTCTGCGCCGGTCATCGGATGGCCGCCCACATAAACGCCGGCAAAGTTGATGTATTCCGCAAAATTTTTCAGTTCCTGCTTGGTGCTGCCCACATCGGTTACAATGCAATCCCGGTTAACGACATCATTGAGCTCCTGCAGGTGCTTTTTAATGATACGCAACGGTGTAGCCAGGAATATAACATCGGCATCCCGGCAATCCTGCGGCCATTGATTAATTTGATGATCGATAATATTACGCCGACGAGCTTCGGTCATCACTTCAGGGATGTCATATCCGTAAATTTCAACAGTACTGACGTTTTGCCTGAGCGCAAGGGCCATTGATGCGCCCATAACACCGAGTCCGGATATTACAATTTTCATAGCTTTGGTCTGATTTTCTGTTTGGAATCACTATTCAACGGAAAAGAACCGCCAAAAACTACCTGTATAATATGATAATGAGCAACCGTTGCCCCACACACTTCATACACTACAAGTTTAATGATTATTAATCATTAGATCAATCCGCCAGCCTTATTCTCAATTAAGACGGATTTGCCTGATCCGGGCATTTGCTCTCGGCAATTCTTTTTCCGATTACATCGGCAATCACTCTGATCTGATTCATCAGCTCGGCAAACTGATCCGGGTAAAGGGATTGGGCGCCATCGGACAGGGCATGATCGGGATCGTGATGTACTTCAATCATGATGCCGTGCGCGCCGGCGGCTACTGCAGCCCGGGCCATCGGGATTACTTTATTACGCAAACCCGTGCCGTGAGAGGGATCGCCGAATACAGGCAGGTGACTTAATTTTTGGACGATCGGAATGGCGCTGAGATCAAAGGTGTTACGGGTATATGTCTCAAAGGTGCGGATACCCCGTTCGCAAAGCATCGCATTGCGGTTACCGCCGGACAGAATGTATTCGGCAGACATCAGCCATTCTTCTATGGTTGCTGATATACCCCTTTTGAGAAAAACTGGTTTATCCGAACGGCCAAGGGCGCGGATAAATGAGAAGTTCTGCATATTGCGGGCGCCAACCTGAATAATATCAGCGTATTCACTCACCAGCGGAATTTGTTCTTTATCCATCACCTCGGTAATCATTAACAGCCCGTGGGCATCGGCCGCTTTGCGCATCATTTTTAAACCCGGCTCTCCCAGTCCCTGAAATGCATAGGGCGATGTCCGCGGTTTAAAAGCGCCGCCGCGTAAAATCTTTGCGCCGCAGAGCGATACCTTTTCGGCAATCGTCATAATCTGCTCTTCCGATTCCACGGAACAGGGACCGGCAATCACAATGATCTCTTCCGCCCCGATCACAACATCACCGATTTTGATCACCGTATCGTCGTGTCTGAACTCGCGGCTGACCAGTTTATACGGCGCGGAAACCCGATGGGCATCGGCAACGCCGGGCATCACCTGCAAATCGCGCACATCCAGTTTACTGACATCACCGATTACCCCTAAAACGACATGATCGACACCCTCCGACCGGTGCAGCGTGTAGCCCATTTCTCCAAGTTTGTCATAAACCTGTTTTATTTGCTGCTCTTCAGCATCTTTCTCCATGATAATTACCATAACTCAACACTCCCTATTTATATAGACTTTTATTATCCAAATAACTTTGCAGAATATATACTGCGGCAATCTGATCTACTGTATTTCTCTGTCTGCTCGGTTTTTTACCTACGGATTTAAGGGCATCGTGGGCCATTTTAGTGGTCAGCCGCTCATCTGTTTTTACCAGATCGATATCAATAGCTGCGTTTAGCTGTTCGGCAATTTCAAGTACTTCTTTGGTTTTTACCGATTCCGTACCTTTTAAAGTGAAAGGCACGCCGATGACCAGTGTGTCCGCATTGTGCTCCCGGATTAATTGTTTTAGCTCATCGATTAGTTTTTCAATATTGATCCACTGCAGAGTGGTCAGGGGATGCGCCAGCATGCCCAGGCCATCGCTTATAGCGACCCCGATTCTGCGTTCACCAATATCAAGCGCGATACTTTTCTTCATTTCTGTTATATTTTTTAAAACCTAATCTGCTGCTAATTTATTGCATCATTAGTTAATTTATGTGATCAATTAGTAAATTATTAATTAAAATTTTATTTTATGCAGCATAAGACGACATGGTCAGCTTAAATTGTTTACTTGTAATAAGTTACAGAAAATATTCGGCAAGCCTCTGCTTAACATTAATAAAACAGTATTTTATCTGTTAATCGGCGGGATCAATAAATCAATGACGCAGCACAGGCGGCAACTGCCATAGGGCGATAAGTAAAAATCAGTTTAATAATTGATCAAAAAATTAAACTTCTGATTCCTTCTGAATGGGCTCTTTGAGTACGTCTTTCAGGAGCTTCCCTGCTTTAAAATGCGTCTTACGGCGGGCAGGCACGTAAATTATTTCGCCGGTTCTCGGATTGCGGGCTTTTGGTTTTGGTTTGGTCTTTTTGACTTCAAAAACGCCAAAGTCTCTGATTTCGATTCTGATTTCCGGATCAGCCTCGCTCAAAATTTTTCGCAGCACCGTAAAAACGGCATCGACAAAAACCTCGGCGGTATATATTTTCTCGGTGAGTTCCTGCGCCGTTCGCTTAGCAACATCTTTTTTCGTTACCGTTTTCATATCTACTTATCCTCCATAGCAAATATCTTGATAAGTTTTAATTAATACTAATTAATATGCAAGATACAATTTCAAATTTTACAAATCAAGATAAATCTTAACTAATTATCAATTTCTATTGAAGTTATGGTGTTTTCGCGTTTCCGGGTGTGTTTAAAATTACATTTATCGTGGAATATTTGCCGGACTTCAATTAAAAATTGGGTCTATGTCGTTTTGTGTGGGTAAACCCGAAAGCGACTTCCGAATGCTGTGGT
>CAYXRA010000212.1:0-7067 GCA_964467525.1 uncultured Calditrichaceae bacterium | reverse complement strand
TCGCCTGTTCAATCTGGCAGAAGAGGCCATCACCGGTCGACCTGCAGCAGCAATTATTGCAGGCCGGGTCCAAAGCAGACAGCAGCGCCGTTCTGGATCAGCTCGAACGGTATTACTTAAATTTGCCCGTCCCCGATTCATTAAAGAAACGCATTACGGACGAAGCAAAACAATTGCTCGCTCAAAAAATTCCTGAATCCGATCTTCAGGCAGATGAGTGGGATTATACCGATCCTGAAAAAACCGAACAACGGCTGCAGGAAATGTCCCGCATTGCCATTATCCTGAAAGCACAGAAGGCCGACGACCGTTTCCTGGCATTGATTTCCGCAATGGAAAAAGCGCAGCAACAAAATGTTCCCCTTTACCGGCAACGTATTTTTAAACAGTTGAAAAATCTCGACCACCGGCAGGCGCTGCGCTGGCTCAAGGCGGATCTTGCACAGGCCGCCTGCCGAAACCGTTATGAGTCCGAAAAACAGTGGCGCGCGGCCGAATGCTATGGTGCCCAGGCCTGGCAATACCTGCAAAACATTGATAATCCCAAACTGAAACTGGATATCGTTCAGCGTCTGCAGGTGATACTCACCCGTTATCGTTCGCTTTACGCCCTGGCCGGCGCTCTGGGAGAAAAATATATCGGGCAGGCTGAACAAATTGATTATATCCTGCGCGCCATCGGTCTGCAGTACAACTACGCCCAGACTCTGAACAAGGCCGGAAAAAATCTGCAGGCTATGCAAATCACAGATGATTTACTGGATAAAATTGCGGCCGCACATTCAACGCCATTCGTCCGGTGGTATCAGCGCAATAGTCTGCTGCGCGCGGCGGAGATACGCTGGAAACTGGGATACTACCGCGAATCTCTGGATATTTGCGCAAAAATGTTTCAAAAATCTATTATCAGACAGGACTCCATTGCGCTGTACGAAATATCCGCCAAAAACAATGAAGCGCGTGGTCTTTATGAACTTGCAGAAAATCAATACCTGCTGGCGCTCGGACTGGCCCGTGGCTGGCAGAACGGCGTGGGATATGAAATTACCGTCCTGAATAACCTGGGCACGATGTTCTTTAATCTGACCGAATATGCAAACGCACTCGGCCACTTCAATCAGGCCCTTGATCTGGTCGAACAATATACCCCCGAAAATCATACCAGCAGAACCATGACCCTGCTCAATATCGCCCAGACGTATTCCCGGCAGGGGCATCATGAGCTTTCCAATGCAGTCCTTTCAAAAGCAAACAGAATTCTTGATCTGGTCTATCTGCCCTCGCGCAGAGCACAGTTAAAACGACAGCTTGCCAAAGCGCTGCTTGCCGCCGGCGCGGCTGAGCAATCCGCACGGATATTTGAGGAAGCCATCACACTGTATGATGATAATGGTCTTCGGGAACGCTGTCTGGCAACCCAGCTTGATCTGGCCTCCGTCCGGCTCAGTCAAAAGCAATTCAGGAAGTCCGAAAACATCGCTGATGCAGTATTGTCTTTTTGCGGTGTAACCGGTGATGAGGAAAAAGTCGTTCAGGCACTTGCCCTGCTCAGCCAGGTTCGGTTCAAAGAACGGAAGACAACAGAAGCAGTTAAATATGCAAACCGATTTACGGCCAGAGTCGAAAAGATGAGCAGCCGCTTCAACGCCAATGAAAGGCTGATCGCATACCGCCAGAAAATTTATCCCTATCTGACTCAAAACGTACGCTATGAGATCGCCGCCCGCCATATCGATTCCGCCTTTTTGAAACTGGATTATGCCAAAGGCTACCCCCTGCGGCGCATGTCGGCAAACCGGAAAAACAGAACCCGGTATGCAGATTACCACCGCTTAATATCCGGCGTTCCCCCCGGCGCCGCATTGATTGATTATTTTATCAGACCGGATACATTGTATGCTTTTTTGGTTCACAACAATGCGTTACGGCTATTGCGCCGTCCATGTAATTACGACAGCCTGAAAAATGAAGTCTGGACTTATCTCCGGCTTATCAGCAGCACGACAGATATTTATAATCAATACGAACCCGCTGTTGTGGAGAACCACTTCGCAGCTACAAGCCGGGCAGCGCACCGGCTGTTTTTACAACTGATGGATTGGAAAGAAACGGTAGCGATGTTGGATGATATTGACTGTCTGTATATCGTTCCCGACGATTTTCTCCATGAATTGCCTTTTGCCACGCTGGTCAGCGGATTATCCGGACAAACGCAATTTTTAATCGAAAAGGCCGCCTGCGTCTATTTGCCTGCCGCGTCCTTTGCCCGTCACGCTCAAAAGTTCATAAAAGATGAAAAGGATCTGCGCGTTTTATACAGCATCGATCCGGAATTTAGCGGCAGTGCAGCCTATGCCGGCCTGATCGGTCAAAAATATCCGCTGTCCGAATGTTTCCGTACAGGCAAAATTCCGGCGGAAAAAGCAACGGTATTATCACAGCTTGCCCGGCCGACTGATATACTGATTCTGTTGAGTCACGGCTATGCCAATGTAGTCCGTCCCGGTTTGTCTGCTATTAAGCTCTTTGTCAGACAAAATGAAAAACAGTCCGGTGTGTACCAAAAATTACAGCTCGATGATTTTGCCGGAACCGCCTGCGCCGATATGGATCTGGTGATGCTCATCGGTTGTGAAACGGCATCGGGCAAGCTATACCTGGGCAGCGGTATTTTCAGTTTGCAGCAGGAATTCCTGATGAAGGGCGCACGCCGCGTACTCGGCACGTTCTGGAAGGTTGACTCACGATTTGTTATACCCCAAATGATGCATCTGCTGCATCACGCGGACGGCATTACGGATCTGGCCGGCACACTGCGCAAAATACAGCTTGAGTCAATCGAAAAACTAAACAACGATCAATATCATCTCAGGCCGCACCCATATTTCTGGGGGGCATATACACTGTTATCAACAACCTTATAAGTTTTGGAGGTTGCAATGAGATCTTTAAACATTAATCCGACTGACAAATCCACGGTTCCCGGCAGCGGCGGACCGGAAGACGATCCCAATTATCCGCACCGAAACCTTGCCACTCACGGACTTGTAGCGACGGCATTTGGCATTGCCCTGGGTATCGCCATGGTCATTATTTCATTGATACTTAAACAACTCACATTGAGCGGACCGCTGGCAGATATATTAAATGCATATTCCACACAAACATTGTGGCTGGATATGGTTATCGTATTCGTTTCCGGATTCGTCGGCGGGACCATCCTGGCATTTATTTACAACCTGCTTGTTGTAAAAAGGCTATCCCTGTTTGGAACGGAATCGAATCTGAACTAAAGCGGCATTTTTTGCGCATATTGAAAATTATATTTTGTTATCGCCTCCGGGAAAGAAGTGCGACGAAAAGGGCCATGATTGTTATTGAAGGGAAGTAATATCGAACAAATAACTACCGGTTCAAGCTTCCCTCTTTTCTCTTTTCTCTTTCCTTTTTTCTTTTTTCTTTTTTCTTTTTTCTTTCTCTCCGCCTCTCCAATAACGATTAACGAATAACGATTAACGTATCCCCCCTCACCCCCGATCAAGCCGTTCAAGATAAAGCGCCAGTTCATTTAGCGAGAAATGCCTGCTGAAGCGTTTTATCTCCCGGCCCTTTTGAAACAAGACAATCGTCGGTACGGTGAACACCATGTTTTGTCCGCTGATCTGCGGATGTTCCCTGATGTTGACATAACAAAACTGCACCCGTCCTTTATTTTCCGTTAATGATTTAACTTTCGGCCGCAGCGTTTTACATACCGAACAATCCTCATGCGAAAAATAAACCAGCAGTTGTTCTGCGGTTCGGATCAGGTTTTCTATGGCTGTGCTGTCCACGGCAGTCTATTTGAAAAGGTCTTTTAATTTCTTGGCAGCGTCTTTACCCAGCTTTTTCTTTTCTTCTTCGATCTGCGCTTCAATCTCTTTTTTCTTAGCTTCGATTTTCTGTTCCTGTTCTTCGATTAGGTCTTCAATCTTTTCCAGCTCTGCCTTCAGCTCTTTTTCCTTATTCTGCACCAATGTTTCCAATTGATCGCGGTATTTGTCCACCTCTTTATCGATACGCGCCCGGATTTGCTGTTTGGCTTTATCAATTTCTTTGCTGACCGTTTCCTTTAAACTTTTCATTAACAGATCATCAAGATTCGATTTAATGGATATATCCAGATTATCCTGCTCGCCGCTGATTTTAGCCAGCACATCGATTTTATCAATGCCTTTGATTGTCGATACGATCATGCTTTCCAGTTGAGAAAGCTGCTGTTCCATGGTGCTGAAATCGAAGTTTAGACTGCTGCCTGTAAACTCGATTTCGCTGGCGATTGCATTGCCGTCCAGATTCAGTGCGGCGCGGACGTTACCGGCGCCCCTTTTCACCTTCCGCGGCAGAAGCTTACTCTTTGAGATGCTGGTATTAGCCAGCGAAAATCCGGCATAGTTCAGCTCGAAATGCTCGGAAGGTTCCGCTTCAAGATAGTTGAACGTGGCATTGAACGCAGCTCTAATTCCCCCATCCCTGGAACCCTGGATTTTAATATCTGTCGTTTTCCCGATGAAGCGCTGATCGGAAACAATATTTTCCGCCAGTCCCTTTAGACGCAGCTGATCGGCTGTTTCGCCCGAAAGATCAATCTTTTTGATCCAGAAGTCGGGACGGGCATTTTTGTTGAAAAAGTATATATCCTGACCTTCCAGTCGCGGCGGTTTTTCTTTTTCCGGTTTATCCGATTTTACTTTGGCGGCGTATTCGCGGGCCTTGCCCACATACCCCAAATACTTGTTAAACCGGCCGATAATCTGATCGCCGAAAAGCATCGCCCCGATATTCTGCGCGGAAATATCCGGCAGGTTGGCCAGCGAACGGGCGCGACGGTAATCGGCCCCGATCCAGTTATCCACCTGATCCAGACTGCCCCGTGCCTGATCCAGATCGGTCAAAAAATCTTCTTTGATCGATTTAAATTCTTCTGACAGCATTTCCACGGTTTCCTTAACTTCATTGGCCGTGTTCAGCGTCTTTTGCAACTGGTCGATTTTCTTGATTTTCTCCGGTTCAATGGATTTGATCTTGCGCTCGATTTCTTTGGCTTTCTTTTCGATTTCCAGCTTGCCGAGACGCTGATCCCAGTTTTCATACTTTTGTCTCAGATTCGTTTGCAGGGAATCGATCCGTTCCACCGAATGCAAATCGAGCATTTGCATGATGCTGTCCACATTGACCTTTTGCTTCGCACCGCTGATGCGCTGTGCCGAGGTTTCTTTAACCCGTTCACTGAGTTTATTTACCGTTTTGCTTATAAATCCGGGCTCGGATTTTTCCGCCTTTTCTTCTTCGGGAATAGCCCCGTCCGTTTCACGGTCGGTATAGGTGCGAATATCTCTGACCTGAATATTATCGATGATCACCTTCTCAGAGAGCAGCGGCCAGAATTCCAGATCAAAATCGGTACGTCCGGTTTCGATCATATTTTTCATGGTGTTTTTGGGATCGGTAACCTGCAGGCGATCCCATTTCATGTGGACACCGGCCAGCGAAAAATCAAGATTATCAATTTCCACCTTAGCCCCGTTAATCGATGTACCGAGGCTTTCCAGACGCGCTTCGAGCCAGGCGTCGGTCAGCAGCCAGCTCAGCACAAAAAAAATGACGGCCAATACCGCCAGAACGATGATGCCTTTCCAACGTATCATTTAATTTCCCACCCCTCTTATTTTTTCATAGATTGAATAAAATCTTGATCCTTTAACAACCTGGACAATTTTCATTTTTTGCAGGCGGGGATCGATTTTAGCACGGTACACTTTAACAAAATACTTTGCAAACGGAAACAGCGGGATGATGAGAATCAGCGCAACTGCCAGACTGCCGATAACGACGGTATTATTGTAGCGGCTCAGCGCCACCAGCGGGAAATTATAAAGAGCAGTCCAAAAGTCCTTCAGTGCCGTAACATCCACCAGCAAAAAATAACCGAGATCGTGAAAAACAGGATCGAGCAGCCAGGCAATCCCGCTGAAAAGCAAAAAGGCAAAAATAGCCATGCCGAGGTTCACCTTCAGGATGATGATGAGCACAATAATAATCAGGTTGTGCAGCGTCAGGAACGGCGTAAGTCCGATAATCATGCCCAGCACAAAACCGGCGGCGATCTGATTGGGCGAAGCCTCCGATCGCAGAATTTTGAACAGTTTGGCGAGAAATTCGAGAATAAACATATTTTTTCTCCGGTGTGAGTAATATTCTATTTACGAACTAAAAAAAAATTTTATGCACTCTAAATGTAATCATAACTGTCATCCGCCGGTAATTGGATCGGTTCAATTTTTTTCCAATCATTCGAGTCATGCGCAGCTTTCCATAAATCATAATTTTTTTGCAGGTTCAGCCAGCTTTCGGGTGAAGAGTTTGGAAATGCTTTTGAAAAACGCAATGCCATCTCCGGCGTCACCGACTTTCGCTCGTTTACGATGCCTGAGATTGCTTTTCGCGATACGCCGATAATTTTAGCAAATTCCGTAACGGTTAATTTCAAAGGTGTTAAATATAAATTTTTTAATATTCTGCCTGGATGCGCCGGGCATCTTTCTCTATGTCTCATGGATTAACTCCGATAATTTTATCCTTTAATGGTAATCAACATAATCAACATCATAAACATCACTTTCAATGAACCTGAATGTAACACGCCAGTTCCCTGAAACAGCCACGGACCATTTATTTTCTTTTTTTGGTTCAAGTTTAAGTAGCTTTGAACCGGGAAAATTGATGTCCTGAATTTGAAGCATAGCATCTAATAAATCAAGAATATCCTCTAATCTTTGTTTATGTTTTGGTTGAATTCCTCTTGTTGAACCATGGAAAAACAAATGCTCAAGACCTTTGTGTTTAAATGATTTTATCACATGCAGTCCGCTAATTTTTTCTACTTAATTTGGAACCCATCCAGTTACAGATAAAATGTAACACGTACGGTTACGAATGTCAATAATGATTTTATTCCAATACCGTTTTAGGTAAATTTTTAATGTATCGCAATCCCGACGCTTTTTCAATCACTATTTTGTAATTGT
>CAYXRA010000211.1:0-7089 GCA_964467525.1 uncultured Calditrichaceae bacterium | reverse complement strand
AAACTATCTTTAAAAAATATTTCTTTTTTATTTAGCAGCGGAATCATTAAATTGCCCGTAGCAATTTCGAACACCATAAAATCACCATATTATAAAACCGGGGAATAGGAAAGATGAAAAAATTTCTAAAATGGGCGGGTATTGTTATTGGTGCAATTATTTTAATTATTGTCGTTTTAATCGCCTATGTGTTGATCAGTCACGATCGCTACGGATTTTATCCGTCTGGCGGCGTGCTTTCCGAAAATCAGGCCCAATACGATGTGCTGTACTATGATTTAAATCTGGAAATCTTTGCTGAAGATCAGTGCATCGCCGGATATAACATCATCAAAATACGTGCTCTGAGCGACAGTTTGTCGCATATCGACATCGATTTGATTGACAATTTCGATGTCAGCGGAATTACCCTGTTACCGGCAACCGAACTTAATTTTACACATAATGATGATCTGATTCGGGCCGAGCTCAACAACCCGCCGGCTAAGGGATCGGTTATTGATCTTAAAATTGAATATGCCGGTCAGCCGGTGGAGGCTTTGATGCCGCCCTGGATCGGCGGTTTCAACTGGTCGAAGGATTCATTAGACTATCACTGGATCGGCGTTT
This sequence comes from uncultured Calditrichaceae bacterium, assembly GCA_964467525.1. Taxonomy (GTDB): domain Bacteria; phylum Calditrichota; class Calditrichia; order Calditrichales; family Calditrichaceae; genus CAYXRA01. Next base: position 6,480 of record CAYXRA010000211.1, on the reverse strand, counting down.
CCTGCCAGGGTGAGGGTGGTAAAATCTGGTTCCCCTGCAAGGATCATCCTTCAGACCGCCCCGATAGTGTGGCCCTTAGCATCACCATTCCCGAATCGTATTACTGCGCCGCCAACGGGATGCTGGATATCGTCAGCGTACCCCGAAACGGATTCAAAACATTTCACTGGAAAACACGCTATCCGATCAACAATTACAACATCAATATCAATATCGGCAACTATAAAATTATCGAAGAGACATATGAAACAATGGACGGGCAGATGATGCCGGTGATCTTTTATTATTTGCCGCAGTCTGAGGACGGCGCCCAGGCACATCTGGAAATGGCCGTCGATATGCTGTACACCTATCGCAAGTTTTACGGTGAATATCCGTTCACTGAAGAAAAATTCGCCATTGTGCATACTGATTACCTGGGCATGGAACATCAGACGATCAATGCCTACGGGAACAATTACGAATACCGCACCTTTTACGACCATGCCTATGATTTACTCATGCTGCATGAAATGGGTCACGAATGGTGGGGCAATAAAGTGACGATAAAAGACTGGGCTGATTTCTGGATCCATGAAGGCATCTGCACATACGGCGAGGCCCTGTATCATCTGGATAAAAGCGGTGATTCGGCCTACCATGATTACATGGATAAAATCCGCAAGAGAGTTAGAAACAGAAATCCGATCATTCCAAAGCGCAATGCTACAAGTCAGGAATCTTATTCCGGTGATATCTATGCCAAGGGCGCCTGTCTGATGCATTCGCTGCGTTTTCTGCTGGGCGACAGCTTGTTCTTCAACACGCTGAAAACACTGGCCATCGATTCCGCCTATACATACGACCGGTTTGTAACCACCGCTGATTTTATTCATCTGATTGAAGCAAAGTCTCAAAAAGATTATAGCGCTTACATTAAATCATTTCTCTATACCACTAACCTGCCCCAGGTTCAGGTGGATTCGCTCGGGGCAAATCAGTACGAAGTCAGCATCCCCAATATTGTTGAATATACACTGCCCATGGCAATAACTCTCAGCGATACAATCATCGTAAAAAATCTTGGCAGTGAACCTTTAATGGTTGAGAGTGCAATGCCCCCGGTTGTTGATGCAAAAAACTGGTTCCTGAAACAGCGTAACTTTCGCAAAGAAAAATAATTTTAGCGGTAAATTACTTGAAATGTATTGGTTTGATTCTTAAATATGAAATCTTCGAATGAAACGGAAAAACGGAATATTATAACCCGGGAGAGGTCTTAATGAAAACATTAAAAGATTTAGTGGATGCGGCAATTCAACAGGAAAAAAACGCCCAGGCGCTTTATAGAAACGGCGCGGATATCGTTGAAGATCAGGAAACCAAACAGTTTCTGAACAAACTGGCCAAAGAAGAAGTTGAGCACGAAAAAATGCTGTTTAACATAAAGGACAATGAATTATTCGATTTAGACGTACCCCTTAAAAATGAAGCCGTAATCGATGATACAAAATCATCCCACGGCGACGATGACCGGACCTTCGAAAAGGATTTATCTATAGAGGCCGTTTTCGAAATTGCATTGAAAAGAGAATTCCAGGCCCAGCAGGTTTATAAAGCGGCCGCCGATTCGGTTGCGCACGATGAACTGAAACAGCTTTTCCTGTCCATCGCCGCTGAAGAGGAAAATCACCACAAGATTATTGAACGGCAGTACGCCATGTTTAAGGGCGAGATGGGCAACGAGCTCGGTTAATTGAGCGACTCCACAAACTTGCAGTACGATTCATAACGCTGTGGATGAATTTTACCTTCATCCACGGCTTTTTTCACGGCGCAGGCAATTTCCGAAAGATGCAGACAATTGCGGAATTTGCAGCGCTCGGCATATTCCTGAAACTCCACAAAATAAAAACGCGCCTCCCGGCGATTGATATCGACAAAGTCAAGCAGTTTGATCCCCGGCAAATCGATGACTTCCGTCCCTTCGTCTAACTGATAAACCCGGATGCTTGTCGTCGTATGTTTGCCCTTATTGGTCACGCGGCTGACATCGTTGACGGATATTTGCAGGTCGGGATTGATTTTATTGAGCAGGCTGCTCTTGCCCACCCCGGAATGACCGGCCAGTGCCGTGCGCTTCCCCTTCAGATAAACGGACAAAGCTTCAATACCCTCGCCGCTTTCACAGGAGGTGAGCAGGGTTTTATAACCGATGTTGATGTACATTTCGGCAATTGCTTTTGCCTCCGACCGGTCATCCAGCAAATCGGCTTTGTTGAGGACGATCAGCGGATGCACCTGTTCCAATTCGGTCAGCACCAGAAAGCGGTCGATCAGCCCGGTTTTCAGCGGCGGCGATACAAACGAACCGACGATGAGCAACTGATCGAGATTGGGGGCAATTTTACGCACGTAGGGTACATGCTTTTCAATATATTTCGGCACATTACCCTGATGAATGATTTCGTCTTTTTCGCGGCGTTCTTCTTTTTCACGGAGCATGTATTTAATGCGCTGCAATTGTCTTTTCGAGAGATGTTTCATGGCATAAATCTTCCCGTGGCACTTAAAATAGTTGTAATAAATCCGTTGGAAAAATTAAAGGCAGGTCATTTTTCATCTTCTGACTATTCAATATATTTTAATATCATTTTACTTTTTTCAACCGGTTCCGGGGTATAGCTTACAGCCCCTTTCAATCGCTTTTCCGCCGACCGGATAGCTGCTTCGCGATCGGTGCAGAGCGTCATAATTTTATCGCCCATCGAAACCGCATCACCCTGTTTTTTATGGATGAGAATGCCGGCCCGGGAATCGATGGGATCATCTGCGCGCTGCCGGCCGGCGCCCAGCATTACCGAGGTCAGCCCCACTTCCAGAGCATTGATCCCGGCAATGAAACCATCCTGTTCCGCGGTAACTTCAAACGCAAATTCGGTCTTGCCGTATTTCTGCGGATTTTCCAGATATGAAATATCGCCGCCCTGGGCTTCGGTAAGCTGCAGGAATTTATCCCAGGCTTTTCCCGATTCGATCATCTGTTTGGAAATTGCCACACCTTCTTCCGCCGATTCCGCTTTACCGCCCAGATGAATCATCGCCCCGCATAACTGATGGGTCACTTCCATGAGATCATCCGACCGTTTACCCTGAAGGCAATTAACGCACTCTTCTATCTCCAGCCAGTTCCCGACTGCCCGGCCCAAAGGCTGATCCATATTGGTCAGATAAGCGACGGTTTTTATACCGAACTGGCTGCCCACGTTAATCAATTTTTCGGCCAGCTGAATGGCCTTATCCATTTCCGGCAGGAATGCGCCGGAACCGGTTTTCACATCAAGCACCAAAGCATTAATGCCCTCGGCGATCTTTTTACTCATAATACTGCTGGTGATCAGGGGAATCGCCGGAACGGTTGCGGTGACGTCGCGCAGGCCGTATAATTTTTTATCCGCCGGAACCAGGTTGTCGGTTTGGCCGATGAGGCAGGCATTGTTTTCTTTCAATAATCTTTTGAAATCCGTTACGCTGAGATTAACATTAAAATCAGGAATGCTTTCCAGCTTATCGAGCGTGCCGCCTGTGTGTCCCAGTCCCCTGCCGGAAATCATCGGCACCGGTACGCCGGCCGCCGCAACCACCGGGGCCAGAATAATCGACACTTTATCGCCCACGCCGCCGGTGCTGTGCTTATCAACTTTGATGCCCTCGATATCATCGAGATTGATGACCGCACCGGAGCGGATCATCACTTCGGTCAGCACGCGGATTTCATCATCGGACATGCCCCGGAAAAACACAGCCATCAAAAAGGCGGCCATCTGGTAGTCGGCTATACGTCCGCTGGTGTACCCTTCGATGAAATGACGCAGCTCATCATCGTTCAAACTTTTTCCGTCGCGTTTTTTGGTGATAATCTCGTAAGCTGTCATTGATTGTTTCCCACGATTTCAACGCTGGCGCTGGCTCCGATCCTGGTGGCGCCCGCTTCGACCATCTTGCAGGCCTCTTCGTAAGAGCGCACGCCGCCGCTGGCTTTCACACCCATTTCCGCACCGACCGCTTTGCGCATCAGCGCAACATCTTTCACCGTCGCACCGCCGCTGCTGAATCCCGTTGACGTTTTCACATAATTGGCCCCGCCATGTTTGGCGATGGCACAGGCTTTCACTTTTTCCTCATCATCGAGCAGACAGGTTTCCAGAATCACTTTCACAATACGCCTGCCGGCGGCACGCACCACCGATCGGATATCGTGCTCAACCAGAGCATAGTCGCCCGACTTAAGCGCCCCGACATTGATGACCATATCGATTTCATCGGCCCCTTTCTGAACGGCGAGCTGCGTTTCCGTGGCCTTGGCCTCGGGAAAGGTCGCCCCGAGGGGAAAACCGACCACCGTGCAGACTTTTGGCATGTGTCCGCGCAGTAACTGGTAAACCAGACTCACCCAGGTGGGGTTGACGCAAACCGAAGCAAAATTATGTTCGATGGCCTCGGCGCAGATTTTTTCAATCTGTGCCCGGGTTGTATCGGGTTTTAAAATGGTATGATCGATCCAGTGCGCCAGTTCGTACTTCGGCGGACAGCTCGGCGCGACGGCCCCGACACGGCTGGCCCCGAAAGCGATCAGGTCGTTGGCCGCATCATAGGAGAAAGGCTGCACCCGTTCGCCGGGGCGTCTCGTCATATCGAGATTGGATTCCTCAATAACCTGGCATATAATTTTTTCAATGATTTGACTGGTAATTTGCGTCATAATTGATTCCTGTTAAAAAAGTTTTCCGTAACGAACAAAAGAAGGAAAATCTGTTGCGTTGTAATTACATGCGCACCCCCTCCCCGGCCTCTCCCTACACGTGGGGAGGGAAAAGGGGTGGGGCGTGATCTATTATAACATTATTCCGGTTTACCCCGTGGAATAATAGATAAGTTTATATTATTTTCATGGTAAATTATTATTCCTAAGCGTGAATCCGGAACTGGCAATTAAAATGCTTCTCTGACTTCCTTCATAAATTTTTCAGTCAGTTCCTTTGCCTCTGCTTCCGTGGGCGCTTCGGCGATGATGCGCAGTATCGGTTCGGTGTTGGATTTGCGCAGATGCACCCAGCTTTTCTGAAAATCTATTTTAACGCCGTCAAGCAGATCGGGTTCTCGGTCTTTGTACTGTTCGGCAATATCCCGCAAAAGGGCATCGGGATTTTTTCCTTCGATACTGATCTTTTGTTTGACCATGGCATACTGCGGCATGGTGGCCGCCAGTTCCCGCAGGGTGCCGCCGAATTCAAGCATGTGCTGCAGGGTCAACGCCACGGCCAGCGGCGCATCGCGTCCCAGATGCAGTTCGGTCAGAATAACCCCGCCGTTGCCTTCACCGCCGATCACGGCGTCGATTTCCTTCATCTTCTCCGCCACATTGATTTCGCCCACTTTGCTGCGCACGAACATGCAGTTGTAATATTTGGCGATATCCTCCGAGGCGCGCGAGGTAGACATGTTCACCGCCATCCGGCCCATCTGCTTGCTGAAAATCAGTTTCGTGGCCAGCACCAGCGTGTATTCCTCGCCGATCGGTTTACCCGTATTATCGACGATGGCGCAGCGATCCACATCCGGATCGACGGCAAATCCCACATCCGCCCGCTGCTTTTTAATCTGCTCGCTCAATTGAACCAGATTTTCCGCCAGCGGTTCGGGCGTATGGGCAAACATTCCGCTGGGTTCCTCATTTATCGTAACCGCTTCGCAGCCCAGCGCATCGAGCAGTTTCGGGATAATCACCCCGCCTGCGCCGTTCACCGTATCGGCCGCGACCCGGAATTTTCGCATGCGCAGACCTTCCACATCGATGTAAGACAGATTGAGAATCTTATCGATGTGACGCTGCACGGCCTGCTCATCATAACTGATCTGACCGAGATGCTGCCATTCACTCAGACTGAATTCATTCTGATCGGCCATTTTGTAAACTTTTTCCGCCGGCGCCGGGGGCAGGAAGCGGCCGTCGCTGCCCATGAATTTCAACCCATTCCACTGAATGGGATTGTGGCTGGCCGTGATGGCAATGCCGCCTTCCGCCTGATGATGTTCGACTTCTAACTGCACCGTAGGCGTGGGCACAATACCGACGTCGATCACATCACAGCCCGAAGCGGCCAGACAGCCGCGCACGATATCGGCGACAAAGGGACCGGAAACCCGCGAATCGCGTCCCAACACCACTTTGCCCCCCGTCAGGTAATGACCGAAAGCCAGGATAAATTTTGTGATTACCTGCGGTGACAGCGAACTGCCGATTTCACCGCGCACGCCGGAAATGGATACCATCAGTGTAGACAAGAGCCCTCCTCAGACAATTTTAAAATTCTATCTTGATGACTATTTTGAGTAATTTAAAAAAAAGTTACGTTTTATCATATTTTTTTTGTTATCTTAGGTACAATTATATTTCGTTATAAAGCCGAATACCGAATTGCATTGACTATAAATCTCAGC
>CAYXRA010000210.1:0-7117 GCA_964467525.1 uncultured Calditrichaceae bacterium | reverse complement strand
GTACTCTATGTATATAATCTACCGCCGCGTATCGTTAATCCTGTGGCAGATCAGGCGTTTGAAGAAGACAGCAAGCCAACCGATAATGCCTGGATACGCTGGTCAAATCTGTGGCGGATAGCGGCACCTGGTTTCGCTGGAAGGTGAGTGACTATGTCAATCAGGTGGTGAGCAATGGTGAAGAAGCCTTTACGCTCCGCCTGCAGGCCAATGAAGGCGATGCTTTATTATATCAATTGAACTCAAATGAAGGTAATGAAACCAGAAAACCGCGACTGGTACTCTATGTATATAATCTACCGCCGCGTATCGTTAATCCTGTGGCAGATCAGGCGTTTGAAGAAGACAGCGGGCCCCATCTGATTGCGAATGTCAGCGAGGTTTTTTCTGATCCCGATCCAGAAGATGTATTGAATTATACCGTTACCTCAGAAAATGACAGCATCATGGCCTGGCTGGATGGCCTGAACGTTATGATCAAGTCCATGCCGGATTACTTCGGTGAAGCACATATTATATTGACTGCGACCGATGGCGAGGGATTCATGGCAACGGATACATTCAAAGTGACCATTACCGATATCCCCGAAAACAGTTATTTCGTCTATCCTGATTTTGACGGCTATCTGAAAAACGGTGTAGGTACAATAATTCATGACAGTAAATCGCTGGAGTTCGAAAGCCATTCGAAATCCTGGCCCCGTGATATCATCCTTAGTTGTGATACCGTATTTGTTGATGCTGTTGAGAAAGCTGAACTACAGCTCTATTGTTACGGCCGTTATAGTGGTGACCGGCCGGGTATTAATCCGATTATTCTGAGTGGCAAAAAGGGCATGTCCGATGCCGGCATGGTCTGGGCGGATACGGCCGGATTTCCTTTCAAAGCGGATACGATTTATAAAAGTCAGGATGATGCCGGCAGTTGGTTTACATGGGATGTGACAAATTTTCTGAACTGGCTGGTCGATAATGAGGGATTGGAATTCAGTATGCGCATATATGCGATGACCGGGCCATATCAATTGTATTACTTTACGGCCAGTGAAGATTCATCCGGATTTGTGCCGCGTCTGGTCATATACACCAATGAACCGCAGGCCATCGAAACTGGCGAACTACAGAGGATCACCCAATATCAGCTTCAGCAAAATTATCCCAATCCGTTTAATCCTCAGACAACTATAGGGTATCAAATCCCGGAGAAGAGATTTGTGGAGCTGGAACTATTTAATGTTTTGGGGGAAAAGGTTAAGACATTGGTTAACAAGGAACAGGCACCTGGCCGGTATGAAGTTACCTTTAATGCCTCAGGCCTGGCCAGCGGCATTTATTATTACCGCATCAGCGCCGGTGACTTCCGGCAGGTCAAAAAAATGATTGTATTAAAATGATCTTTATGTGTTATCTGCAGGGCTATGCAAAATGAACATTAACTTTTTCCATTGGCGTCCCAAACAGATAGCGTCGCTTCTTATGGGCATCGGGTTAACCGTGTTGACTGTTACCAATGCCTGCTTCAGTGCAGAGGACCAGGTACCGGTGTATCCCGCAGCGAAAGACCTTGAAGCCGGTTTTCGTGAACCTCCGCAACAAGCCAGGCCCCTTGTCTGGTGGGATTGGCTCAATGGCAGTGTCACCAAAGAGGGCATTAAAGCGGATTTAAAGGATATGAAACGGGCCGGCATTGGTGGCGTTCAGCTTTTTGATCTGGAGCTTTATATGCCGAAGGGGCCGGTTCGTTATGGAACAGACCAGTGGCACGAATATGTTCAGCACGCCATACAAACCGCTGACAGCCTGGGGCTTGAATTTCATATCATGAATTGTCCCGGCTGGTCGGCCAGTGGTGGACCGTGGATTACCCCGGATAAATCCATGAAGCAAATTGTCTGGAGTGAAGAGGAAGTGAGCGGTCCGGCAGTCTTTAAGAAAAAGCTCGGCATGCCTGAAATCAAACATGATTTTTATAAGGATATCGCCGTTTTTGCCGTACCGTCTGATAAAGGGCATGAATATCGGTTGTCGGACTGGAAGAACAAAATCGGGTTCTCAAAGCCTTCTTTCAAGCGACCGAGCCAATCACTCTATGAACCGGATGAACGGGCTATTCCCATCGAAAGTATCCTGAATCTGTCCGGGAATCTATCTGATGACGGCGTCCTTTCGTGCAATATTCCTGAAGGCGACTGGACCATCATCCGTTTTGGTTTTACCACGACCGGCAGGACGAATCATCCTGCAGTACCGGAGGGGCATGGCCTTGAGGTGGACAAGTTTGATCCGCAAGCCGTCGAGTTTCAATTTAAGCAGGCACTCTCAAGAATTATTACGGAAGCCAGACCGTATCTTGGCAAGACGTTCAAGGGTATTCTCTTTGATAGTTTTGAAGGAGGATTCCAAAACTGGACGGATATGTTCCCCGAAAAGTTCAAGGCCATCAATGGTTACGATATTATTCCCTATTTACCGGTTTTAACAGGTAGAGTTTTAGAGTCCGCGGCAGTATCGGAGGCAGTACTCTATGATTTTCGCGGGACCATTGACCGGCTGCTGGCAGAAAACTATTTCGCTGTTATGCAGCGCATGGCCCATGAGAATCAACTGATTCTTTACTCGGAATCACAGGGAGGCCCCTTAAACCCGTTCTATTGTAATGAATATGTCGATGTTCCCATGAATGAATTCTGGTTGCGCAACTATATTGAACGCGGTCCGCTGATGAAACTGGCGGCCTCATCGGCCAATCTTTATGGGCGTCAAATTGTCGGCGCTGAGGCCTTTACTGCGATTCCTGATTACGGGAAATGGCAGAATACGCCTTATTCCTTAAAGAAAGCGGGGGATTTCGCATTTACCTCAGGCATCAATCGTTTTATCTTCCATACCTATATTCATCAACCCTATTCCTATCTTCAGCCGGGATTTACGATGGGCCGATACGGCACCCATTTTGGCCGCCTAAATACATGGTGGCAGTTTGTACCGGCGTGGATCGATTATCTGTCAAGGTCACAGTTTCTTTTGCAGCAGGGCACTACCGTAACGGATATAGGATTCCTGTTTCATAACGATATTCGTTACTCGAATCCGTCGTCGATGACCAGAACACCGGATGGTTATGATTATGTCGTTTTCTATCCAAAACATTTAGCGAAAATGCAATGCATAAACGGCCAAATAGTTGTTCCCAATGGACCGGCCTTTAAGATCCTAGTGTTACCGGACTATCCTTTTATGTCGTTCGATGCACTGAAAAATATTAACCGACTTGTTAAATCAGGTGCGACTATTGTTGGAAATCCACCCGCAGCGCCTCCCGGTCTGAAGGATTTGCTTGACCGCAAAGCCGAATTTGAGCAATTGGTGTCAGAACTTTGGGGAGGGCTTGATAAGTCTAATCCGGTAAAACCTTTGGGTAAGGGCAAACTCTTCCTGGCAAAACCGATAGGACAGATAACAGAGCATATTGAACTCACGCCGGATGTACATTTCACGCCAAAACCTGAAGGAAACAGAATTCAGTATATCCATCGAAGAACAGAATCGGAGGACATTTATTTTATATCCAATCAGTCAGATAAAGCGGTCTCGATAGAAACGCAGTTTCGGGTCACAGGCAAGCGGCCGGAGCTATGGGATCCTGCTACCGGCAAAATTTGGAATGCTACCAGTTTTGCTGTCGGCGGGAAAACTACGAGCGTTCCATTACAGTTGGAACCGCGCGGATCGATATTTGTGGTACTTCGCAAGCCACTGACTAAAAAATGGATAACTTCGCTTGAGGGGGATTCTGTTGTTCGGTTTGGTGAGCGCCTTTTGGCAAATAAAAGTGTAAAAGTACAGGTTCAGTACTCGGACAATACGAATCAAACAATTGTTATTGATCAGCCATCCGAAGCGATCTCAATCACTGGTCCATGGCGGGTCAGATTTCTTGACGGAAGGGGATCACCTCCCGAGATCAGGTTGGATTCCCTGATTTCGTGGACTGCACATTCGGATAGGAACATACGTTATTATTCCGGCATCGCTGAGTACCGGATAAACATCGATCTTTCGAAAAACGTTATCAAAAATGATGAGCGCTATATGCTTTCACTTGGCCTGGTGTGCGACATTGCACAGGTCAGCGTTAATGGCAGTCAGCCTGCTATTTTATGGAAGGAACCGTTTCAGCTTGATGTAACGGAGTATTTAAAAAGCGGCGAAAATACAATTGTAATACAGGTGGCCAACCGCTGGATTAATCGGTTGATAGGTGACGAGCAATTGCCGACAGACTGCATTTATCGTGAAAATAACAATAAATTTACGAATAACGGTATTTTAGAGTTTCCGGAATGGTTAACCGATCCTGAAAAGGTAAAAACGCGAAAGCGTTACACATTCACAACCTGGCGCCATTACTTTGCGGATTCACCGCTGGTGTCATCCGGTTTGCTGGGTCCGGTCAGGCTGGATATATATAAACAGGTTAACCTTAACCTGAATCAGAGAGCAGACTCACTGTATGAAGGCTCTGATAGTGCTTCAGACTGATGCGGTAAACGGGGGGGCTATATTTTATGCGAACGACATTTGCAATCGTGATGACGTTCCTTATTCCCGTAATCACGCATGCTGAGAAGGAGATGAATTAATGAAAAGTTTATTCAATAAATATTTGTTTTCTTCAGTCCTCTTATGGGCTGCTACTGCACTATTTGCTCAAAATACAGCCCGGCTTACGGTTAATGATGAACAACAAAACAGTCAGCTTATCGGACAAAGTGCTGTCCCTGGGTTTACAGAAAATGATGAGATTACACATAATGAGTGGCGTTTATGGTACTGGTCACCGGCCAGAGAATGGGAAGAAGCGCTTCCGCTTGGCAATGGGCGGATCGGGGCTATGGTTTTTGGCGGCGTACACCATGAACATCTGCAGTTAAATGAAGAAAGTATTTGGTCACATAAGGTAAAGCCGGTTAAGGCCAATACGCTTTACAGGGAAGTTGTTAAACGGCAGCGAAAACTCATTTTCCAGGGGAAATACAGCGAAGCGGATCAACTCGATATTAATGATTTACGGAAAGAAGGATTAGAAGGTGAGGAGGTATCCATAGCCGGTACACGCGCCGGTCGTAGTGTGTATGAAACTTTGGGCGATCTTTACATGAATTTTGATTTACCGTCACGAACGGTAAGCGGTTATCACCGAGAATTGGATTTGGATTCAGCTATAACCCGGGTAAAATACAAGATTGATGATATAGCGTTTAATCGCGCAGTCTTCAGCAGTTATCCAGACCAGGTTTTAGTCGTTCGCCTCACCGCCAGTGAACCCGGGCAGATCTCATTCAACGGCTGGCTGGACCGTCCGACGAAACTCACTTCCAAAGATTATTATCGCTATCATTCCCCGGAAGGAAGAAAAGAAGTTGTACTGAAGCCGGAAAAAACCACCTGGGAAGCCCAGGACAGCAGCTATTACATATTCAGTGGCCGGGCAAATGAGGAAGGCGTACGATTTGATGCTCATTTTAAGATCAAAGCAGAAGGCGGCAGCCTTTCGGCGACGCATTCAGGGTTTAAGGTAGAACGTGCTGATCGTGTTACTATCCTGATGAGTGTCGGGACCGATTTTTGGAGTGATGATTACAGGACGACCGCTGGTGAAGATTTGAGCAGGGCTGCGAAAAAGTCTTATGAACAACTTCTTGAAGCGCATGTTGCAGATCATCAGAATTTATTTCATCGTGTGGATATAGATTTAGGGCACTCCGGCAACGAGATATTACCCACAGACAAACGTCTGTTGGCGATGCAACTCAATATCCGCGATCCGCGCGGGGATTGGGCCGATCGCGACCCGGGTTTGTTCGCCCTCTATTTCCAGTACGGCCGATATCTGCTGATCGCCAGCGCCCGACAAGGGACCATGTGGCCCGCACTCCAGGGACTCTGGAATGATAATTTGCTACCGGCCTGGTTCGGGCATCATACCTCGGATATTAACGTAGAGATGAATGGTTGGCCGGCAGAAGTGACTAATCTGGCCGAATGCCATCGGGTTTTACTTGATCTTGTTGAAACGTTCAAAGAACCAGCAGAGCAATGCGCAAAAATATCTTATGGTGCACGTGGCATAGTCATTCATGGTATGACCAATTGGGGCCAGACGGCCAGCTTCGGAGGCTGGCAGGATTTTGGCGGCTGGCTGGCACAGCATTTCTGGTGGCATTATACGTTCAGCGAAGATAGAAGATATCTGGAGGAACATGCTTATCCTTTTATGAAAGCATGCGCCTTGTTCTACCTGGATTTTCTGGCAGAGGATCCTGAAACGGGCTGGTTGGTCAGTGGTCCGTCGTATTCACCGGAAAATGCGTTTCTGAGTCCCGAAGGTAAAGCGACAAAACTTAGCATGGGAACAACGATGAGTCATAGCATCATCCGTAATCTGTTCAACAATACCATCCGGGCCAGTCAGATTTTAGGCAGAGATGCGGATTTTAGAAAAAGCTTGGTATCCACTTTAGATAGGCTGGCTCCTTTCAGAATAGGAGATCATGGCATTGTTGATTTTGATTTGAGTATGGGTACAAAAACGGATGATGCGGATTATTTTCATAATTTGCCCTTGCGGTTAAACAGAGAAGGACAGTTGCAGGAGTGGTTGCATGATTTTGATGAAGTTTATCCGGGGCATCGCCACCTTTCCCATTTATTCAGTCTGTTCCCGGGGCGGGAAATTACCCCTCAGGGTACGCCGGAATTATCCCGTGCGGCTGCGGTATCTCTGCAACGACGTATCGTATATGGTAGCGGATGGACCGGTTGGAGCCGGGCCTGGATGATTAATCTTGCGGCAAGGTTGCGAAATGCAGAAATGGCTCACAAACTGCTGTCCGAGCAATTGGCAAAAGCAACTCTGCCGAATCTTTTTGATACACATCCCAGAAGGGGTGGCAATACGTTTACTTTTCAGATTGATGGTAATTTCGGTACCACATCCGGGATTGCCGAGATATTGCTGCAAAGTCATGAGGGTGAAATAAACCTGTTACCTGCTTTACCGGATGATTGGCCTCAGGGTTATGTAAAGGGTTTGCGGGCGCGTGGTGGATTCGAA
>CAYXRA010000209.1:0-7123 GCA_964467525.1 uncultured Calditrichaceae bacterium | reverse complement strand
CGAACAGCAGGATCAGGCAATGCATTTCAACACCCTGCTCCGTGCCGAAGACTGGCCTGAAATACAAAGCATTCTTGCGGACGAGCAAAAATTGCAGCAGTTCAGTGATGACCGGATTGATTTGACGCTGCTGAATAAAAAAATAAAAAAATTAGCCGGACGGGATGAAAGCTTCTTTGCAAAAAATCAGCCCGGGCAGAGTGTTCCTGTACGCTTTTCTGTAAGGATCGCTCCGAAAACCGCCATCTTGCTCGACAGCGGATCGTTAACACGGGTGTCCGGTCTGCTTGAAAAATATAAATATCAGAATCCCGAAGTTACCCTGCAGGAGCTTCTTAATTTACTGAATGATGAGAAAATAAAAAGGAGTATACAGGCATGAGATATTTTAAATTTTTTATGATCGTGCCGCTCTTACTTTTGCAGAGCTGCCTGACTTATGAGTCCATCGCATTCAAAGTCGAATTCAATGAGAATTATTCAATGGGTAAAATAAAAATTACCTATCATGGACTGGCCAGCGCCGATTCGACCATGGAAAAACAGCGCAATGATTTTAATGATCTGGTTGAAATGATCGAAAGTGACGAGGCGTTGCTCGATTATGTGGAAGAAGGCATTTATGTTAAAAACATCGAATTGTTTAAAGATAGCGATAAGCTTAATGCCGCGGTGAATGGTATCTTCAGCAATTACGGAACCGGCGAAATGTCGCTCACCGTGCACAAGGAAGAGATTGTACTGATGATGGAAAAGGATGAAGATTATAGAATCGAATCGGACGGCAAAATTATCGAAACTGAAGACAATCTGATGATCACCTGGCCGATGGGCGCCAGGGACCTGTCCTGGAAAATGATCAGTCTCGATCAAGGAAAAACGTACCCGTTAGTCGCTTTTTACGAAGCCTGGAAGAAAAAGTAGCACGAATGAGTATACTTCCAACCGAATCCGCTAAGCGCAGGTTGCCGATAGACTCAAATCAGCCACGCTTTATACCTCCCTGTGAAAAACAGGGAGGCATTTTTTATTTGCGCACTTTTTTAACCGCCTGATTGGCGGCAATCAATACCGGGTCCCAAACCGGTGCAAACGGCGGTGCGTAACTCAAATCGAGGTCGCTGATTTCCTGAACAGTCATTTTTTGATGCAGGGCCGTAGCCAGAATATCGATGCGTTTGGCCACGCCTTCCTTGCCTGCAATTTGTGCACCCAGTAAACGTCCTTCTTGTACCTCAAAAATCAGTTTAACCGTGATACGCTGCGGATCGGGATAATACCCGGCGCGCGATATGCTTTTAATGACCACCGATTTTACCGCCTGTTTTCGTTTGTTGGCTTCGGCTTCGGTCATGCCGGTGCGGGCCACTTCCAGATCAAATACTTTGACAACGGCAGTTCCAACGATGCCGTTGAATTTTGCCGTTCCGCCCGTGGCATTATCGCCGGCTACTTTGCCCTGTTTATTTGCCGTGGTTCCAAGGGGAATGTAATCATTTTTACCGGTGACCAGGTTTTTTACTTCGGCGCAGTCTCCGGCAGCATAAACATCGATGATGTTGGTGCGCATGCGGTTGTCGGTCTCAATGGCCCCGCTTTGACCGGTACACACCCCGGCATCAACGGCAAATTCAATATCCGGCTTAATGCCCACGGAAAGCAGTATCAGGTCGGTATCGATACTGTCGCCGTTATTCAATAATACATTCTCTGCCCTGTCCTTGCCCCTGATTTCCTTAACGCCATTCGACTTGATGACCCGGCAGCCGTTATCGGTCAGTTCCTCTTCTACCAAATCCGCCATATCGGGATCGATGTTGGGCATTACCTGGTCGAGCATTTCCACAATTGTTACATCGATGTTGCATTTTTTAAAGGCCTCGGCCATTTCCAGTCCGATATAACCGCCGCCGACAATAACGGCGTGACGGTAATTTTCCTGGGCAATTTTTTCTTTGATTTTGATGCCGTCGGCCAGGGTGCGCAGTACAAACACGTTTTTCAGATCGCGACCCGGGATCGGCGGTATCACCGAACGGGCGCCGCCGGCGATGATCAGTTTTGAATACTGGTGCTTTTCATTTTGTCCGGATTT
Organism: uncultured Calditrichaceae bacterium; assembly: GCA_964467525.1. Lineage (GTDB taxonomy): Bacteria > Calditrichota > Calditrichia > Calditrichales > Calditrichaceae > CAYXRA01. The sequence goes on along the minus strand of CAYXRA010000209.1, from coordinate 5,028 downwards.
TAGATTCCTGACTTCCGCCTGCCGTGACTTGGGATCAAATCCCACTACTTCACTGTACAAATGCACGTCAATCCTGCGTTCTTCGCGAAACTTTTCGACGGATACGGCAATCAGTGCTTGCGCTTCTTTAATATCATCGGAAATAAAGTAGGGCAGACCGCAGGCACCGTAGGATACATCGCCGGTTTTTTCGAATACAATGATCTCCGCTTCGGGATCGTTGCGCCGGGCGCGGCTGGCTGCGGACATACCGGCGGCATTTCCGCCGATAATGATAATCGGATGATTGTTCATTTTAACCTCCTGTGCGGTATGATAGGTAATGAAATGACACAGCGCTACCGGAAAAAAAGAAGCGCATCTTTATATAAACATTTTCCGGCAGCGTCGTCGGGACATTATCCATCAAATGGCAAAAAAGACTCCCGCAGTGGCTGAATTGTATTTACCGAAGTTGTAGTCGGCATTGATATTGAATATGAGCAGTTTGATGTTCAGACCCAGGGTGAAACGCGACTTGTTTTCACCTTCCAGTTCAAAATTGATTTGCTGCGTGTATTGTCCGGTGGGGGTATCGACAATATAATCGTAGGTAACTTCCATCTTTGCCGATTCAAGCATGAATCCGGCATAGGGTGTAACATTGACAATCCCCGGCCCAAATTGGCGGCTGACATTGATGCCGAAGGCTGTCGTGGTTGTTTTGAACATATCGCCCACTTCCAGTTTTTGGGTGAAAAAACTGGCCGCAACATTCACCGGCAGAAAATTCGGGAAAAAGATTTCCGGATTATGCTGTATGCCAAAGCCAAAATACTTGAGCGTGCCGAGGTCATCATTGAGCTCGGTGTCCGGCAGGTAGCGGAAAGTGGCCTGGGTGCCGAAAATCGTACCGATACTCAATTGCGGCGCGGCTAGCGGCAGCACATTGGATTCGGCCAGATCGCCGTACCCGGCCACGGGTGTCCGGATATCCTGGGATGCCACTATAAAGGTTTGGCCATCTTTGGTAAACTGATCACCAGGGAAATTAATTTTGATATAATCATCAGAGGCGCCGATTACCGTGGCCCCGCTAATGCCCACTGTATAGGTTTTACTGGTTATTTGTTCCACCAAATATGGCTTTACCTGGTCATCTTGACCGGCAACCAATTGATTTGCCTCATTTGTACTAAACCGGAATTCTCCTGTCGTCTCAAAAGAGGTGGCGTCATCCGGGAAAAAAGAACCCATTGCCACGAAGCCAAATTCAAAATCAAAACCCACTTTTTTAGGTTTAGGCGCTCTGTGAAACCAGGCGCCGTTCAGATTGGCGCCGAATGCCGAGGAAATCGGATTAATGTACTTTTTGGCGGCATCTTCGGAAAGCATCTGCAGGGTTTCCTCCAGCGAACGCTCTTCGTCCTGAGCCATAACCTGCCCAACGGGTAGTGCTGCAACCATTGTCGCGCAAACGATCAGCAATAGAAAAAAACGCAATTTGTTCCTCATATTCCCTCCAATTTAATTGAGTGAGTATTGTCAAAAGAATTTCGATGCAATTTTTTAACAGGTATTTTCATCTGTTTAAAATCCCCACCCCTGCGTCACGCCTTGGCGGGAAGTGGGAGAAGAACCCTCTCCCCAACCCCTCCCCCGATTTATCGGGGGAGGGGCGAAGGGGTGGGGGGTTCTATTTAATCATACCTTTGTGTGTTTGCCAAATCATGGATGTTTCATCTGTTTAAAATCCCCACCCTGCGTCACGCCTTGGCGGGGAGTGGGAGAAGAGCCCCCTCCCCAACCCCTCCCCCGATGAATCGGGGGAGGGGCGAAGGGGTGGGGGGTCTTTTTAATCATGCCTTTGTGTGTTTGCCAAATCATGGATGTTTCATTTCTGACTAAACATGTTAATCCGTTTCATCTGAACCTGCCAGCTTCCTCGGGTTCTGATGTTCATGCCCCGGGTATTCAGATTTTAATTTTGGTTTTTATGCACCCTGAATTACAATTCGCACAATTAATACTAAAAAAGTCTGCACACATGCAACCATCAAAATCACATATTTGACTTTTATTTTACAATTCTGTTTTTCAGGACATTCAATTTTCGACTTTTTTTGAATATACTTTAAATCCGGGCATGATCATGCCGGAATGTCCTGACTTAGCGCACAAAATATGGATTTTATAAATTTTATCAAAATTTTAGACTTTGGCAATAAATGTGACATATTCAGGGCGTAGTTTTGCGTTACAAAATATAAAGGTGGTGATTAAAAATGAAGAAAAATATAATTTTCCTGACCGTGCTAACTTTGTTTTTTTATGCACAGGTTTTTGCACAAATAGAAGTCGGTGCGGATGCTATTCCCTTCACCCTGCCCGATACGGCCGGTAATGAAATCAGTCTGGAAGACCATGCCGGAAAAATAACCATGCTAAATTTTTTCACGACCTGGTGCGGTCCCTGTCAGGTGGAGGCGCCACTGCTGCAGGATTCCATCTGGACTGAATACCGCGATCAGAATTTTATTTTGCTTGCCGTGAATTTCCAGGAAGGCGTCCGGCAAATTTCCGATTTTACCGGACAGTACGGCGTCACTTATCCCGTCGTGCTTGATACCGCCGGATCGGTATTCAATCAATACGAACTGAGATTTTTTCCTACCAGTGTTATTATCAACAGCGACGGCATGGTAGCCTATGTGGAAGAAGGTTTCGATATTCCCGAATTTCAACATGTTATCGATAGTCTTTTGAACGTCAGTTCCATTGAAGATAATCTTCACCGTCATGGATTGATTCCTAATTCAATTGAATTGATCAAGAATTATCCCAATCCTTTCAACAATCAGACGCGCATTGTTTTTCGTCTGAGCAGGCAGAATCCGGTTTCACTGCAAATTTATGACGTTAACGGAAAAATTGTCCGTGAACAGGAGCGGTATTATGAATCGGGCACACATAACATGGATATTTCGATGAACGGCGTAGCGAGCGGCTTGTATTTTTACACACTCAAAACAGGCAGTGCCGCGGTATCCGGTAAAATGATTTTACAAAAATAGAGGATATGGAAATGATAAAAAACGTTTTATTCATAGTTTTGATTTTTATGACCATGCTCGGCGCCCAGGACGAATTTACGGCGCAGGGCGATTATATTCCCTACTATTTTGCCGAGCTGCTCGACGTTGAAGTATATAGTCCGACAATGATTTATACCTTCGGTGTCGGTGGCCTGGCGCTGCTTGATATCAGCGATATCAGCGATCCCAGTCAGGTTGGCCGTTTCGATCCCGGAGATATATATACCAAACGATTCTACAACGCTAAAGTTGACGGCAATCTGGCCATTGCCACGGCTCGATTAGCAGGACTTTACTTTTTGGATATTGAATATTTGGGAAACATACAATTGCTCAACATTCATAATCCCAATGAATTTTCATACGAAGGCATCGACTTTTCCGGGCAGTATGCCTATGCCGCCGTTCATGAAAACGGTGTGGAAGTTATCGGTATATCCAATCCCCAATCCCCGCAGACGAAAAAAATTCTAAGCGGACTGACCAATGCCTGGGATGTCTTTATCAAAGGCAATTATCTTTACGTGGCTGACGGCAGCGCCGGTTTAAGAATATTCGAGCTTACCCAACCGGCTGCACCGCAGTTTGTGAGTAAGATTCAAACCAGCGGATCGGCAAAAGAGGTGATCGTTCATAATAACAAAGCCTATGTGTCGCTGGGCGCCCTGGGTTTCGATATCATCGATGTGTCGCAGCCGCAGTCGCCGGCGCTGATCTCTAATTTTAACGCTGGTTTCGGGATTGTCAATCACCTTGCCTATGATAATAACCGCATCTTTGCAGCCACATGGGAACTGGTTCTGGCGGTGAATGTATCCGATCCCTATAATCCCGAACTGGAGGCCACCGAGGATACGCGCACGCGGGCCATGGGATTGGCCGCTTTTGATGATCAGGTTTTTGTTTCCGACTGGGATGCGGTGCGCACATATACGTATCAGGCGCTGGAACAGCCTGATATTCATGTAAAACCGACCGTATATGACTTCGGCAATCCCGGTGAAAACAAAACGGTCTCCAACAAATTCGAGATATTCAATCTCGGCGAAAGCGATCTGAACATCAGCGCAATCACAACCGGACGCGACGATTTTACGGTTTCGCCGGAAGAGCTCAGCGTGCCGCCATCCGGGATTCGCGAGATTACGGTTACTTACAAGGCAACTTCATCGCAAAATTATATCAGTACAAGCATGAATTTAAAATCCGATGACCCGGATGAACCGGAAAAACGGGTGTCTCTTTTCGCCGGACAATCGCGCCTTTCCGTTGGAGAAGAAGCGCCGGATTTTAGCCTGCAGGATACGAATTACGAGAGTTACCGGCTTTCCGATTACCGGGGTAAGGTGGTGCTGCTGGCCTTCTTCGCTTCCTGGTGACCGGTTTGCGGTCCGGAGTTATCGGACATAGATTTTACTTTCTGGAATCGCTATGATCACAGCGAAGTGCAGGTATTTGGTATCAATAACGGTGAAAATTTTGAGGCAACGGTAAATTTTATCAATAATTTCGGTTTAACTTTTCCGGTACTGCGCGATCCCTCGTCGCAGGTATACGCACAATATCAGATACGGGGCATTACGCCCTATCCGCGCGATTGCATTATCGATCAGAATGGAATTGTACGCTACCTGCATTCCGAATACGATCCGCAGGTCATGATCAAAACCATCGATGATTTGCTGGTCAGCGATCTCGACAACGAACAAATGCAGAATAATGCCCTGCCCCGGTCTTTTGAACTGAAGGCATTTCCGAATCCTTTCAATGTAAATACTACGCTTCATTTTATGTCGCTGAATAATGCGCCCGTTAATCTGAGATTGTATGACATTCACGGCAAGCTGCTGCGCAACCTTGAGCTTGGAACATTTAACCGGGGGAAACCGGCACACATTCCGTTGAATTTTTCCGATCAGTCCAGTGGACTCTATTTTATTCATATCAGTGACGG
>CAYXRA010000208.1:0-7139 GCA_964467525.1 uncultured Calditrichaceae bacterium | reverse complement strand
CCACAGCATTCGGAAGTTGCTCCCGGGTTTACCCACACAAAACGACATAGACCCGTTTATTTTGACATAAGTCACAAATATTAAATTTGTATAAACTATGGTTAATAAAATTATCTTCATCGGTTTACTTTCGGAAAAAACTGCCGAAGATTGAAATAAAACGCAGAAATATATCAAAAGTGTTTTCTGATTCCGTTTTAAGTTTAACATAAATAGTAAGATGCTTGCTGAAATTATCACGAATCGGAGTTGAACATATAAATTAAGCCGTCATTAATCTAAACAGAGTTGTCAGGAATGTATCAGGACAGCTTTTAACATTGAAAAATATTTTTCGGAACTATGGCCGGAAATCTCTGTATTTCCAAATTATCCGAAGCGGGAATTGCGGAAAAGTTATTGAAAGCATTAACCGAATGGTAAAAATAATTAATAACAAATGCCGGAATAGAAAGACGCATCCGGAAAAGATCGGTTAACCTGAATATCTGGTGTTTCTTAACTACTTGAAAAAGGCAGATATTATGAAAAAATTGTTAAATGTATTAATCGTGGATGATGCGGCGGATGATGCCGAACTGATAAACATCAATCTTGAAAAGAATGGCTATGTGTCCCATTACAAGCGTGTGGAAACAAAAGAAGAAATGTTAAATGCGCTAGGTGCGCAGCAATGGGATATCATTATTTGCGATTACTCGATGCCGCGCTTCAGCGCTTTGGAAGCATTACGGGTCCATAAAGAAAAAAAACTGGAAATCCCATTTATTATTGTTTCCGGTACGGTAGGAGAAACGCTTGCCGTAGAAGCGATGCGCGCCGGCGCCCATGATTACGTAATGAAAGACAATCTTGCACGACTGTCGCCCGCGGTGGAACGCGAGCTGAAAGATACCGAAACAAGAATGAAACGCCGGCAGGCGGAAGAAGCGCTGAAGGTTGCCGAAAAAGAAAAGCTGCTCATACTGGATTCCACCTCGGAAATGTTCATGTTTATGAATGCTGATCTGATTATCCATTGGGCCAATAAGGCCGCCGCCGCGGCTGTCGGTAAAAAAACGACCGAACTTATCGGCAAGCATTATCATGATGTCTGGGGCAGCGGTAAAGAAGATTTCGGACATTGCCCGATATTGCGCACGGTTAGTCAAAAATGTAAACAGGAAGATGAGCTTATCTTAGCTGAAGGCAAAACCTGGCTTATACGCGGTTATCCGGTTTTCGCCAAAAATGAGAATCTGATCGGCGTCACTGCGTTTGGTCAGGATATAACTGCCCGCAAGGAGGCCGAACATGCGCTGGTGGAGAGTGAGAAAAAATACCGGATGGTTGTTGAAAATGCCAATGATGGTATTCTGGTCACGCACGGTGAATACATGGATTTTTTCAATCCCCGTATCTGCGAGTTTACCGGTTACGATGTCAGGGAATTAAAGAAAATACCGTTCCTGGATTTAATTCATCCCGATGACCGCCAGATGGTTGAAAATCGACTGCGCCGGCGAATGACCGGAAAAGATGCCGAACGGTTTTATTCCATCAAAATTATCGATAAAAGCGGAGAAACGCACTGGGTGGAAATCAATCCCGAGAGAATAGAATGGGAGGGTAAGCCGGCTGTGCTGGCTTTCGTCAGTGAAGTTACTGAAAAGAAACGCCTTGAAGAGGAATTAAGACAGGCCCAGAAGATGGAGGCGGTTGGGCGGCTGGCCGGCGGCGTAGCCCATGATTTCAATAATTTACTCACGGTCATCGAGGGTTATGGCGATATGTTAATTGGGCAGACCGACGATGGATCAATGATGCAACGCGGTATTCAGCAAATTCTTGCCGCCGGAAAACGGGCAGAGGCTTTAACCCGGCAGTTGTTAACATTCAGCCGTAAACAGGTGCTTCAGCCTAAAATATTAAATCTGAATGCTTTAATCGGTGAAACGGAAAAAATGCTGCGCCGGCTTATCGGTGAAGATGTTGAAATGGTGAGCAACCTGACTAATGAACTTCAGGACATCAAAGCTGATCCGGGACAAATCGAGCAGGTTATTATGAATCTGGTAATCAATGGCCGCGATGCCATGCCCGAAGGCGGCCAAATTTCAATAAAAACCTCGATGCGGGATATTACACCGGAGCAAACCAAAATATTCAATGACATTAAGCCCGGACAATATATTCAACTGGATATTGCCGATACAGGATGCGGTATTGATCCGCAAATCCTCCCAAAAATTTTTGAGCCTTTCTTTACAACGAAAGATAGAGGCAAAGGGACCGGCCTGGGATTATCAACGGTTTTTGGCATTGTCAAACAGAGTAAGGGTGATATTCAGGTTAAAACCGAGCCCGGAAAAGGAACGACTTTTTCAATATTTCTGCCCTGTGTTACGCAGGAAATGTATCTTGAAGAAAAAGAAGCTTCTAAAAAAATAAAACTCGAAGGCAGTGAAACCATACTGGTGGTCGAGGATGAAGATCAGGTACGCCTGCTGATACGTAAAACGCTGCAGAAAAAAGGTTACACCGTCCATGATGCCGATAATGGCAACGAAGCCGTTGAAATATTTGAAAAATACGCCGAAGACATCGATTTGATTTTAACCGATGTGGTGATGCCCAGAATGAGCGGGCGTAAAGTGGCGGATACAGTGCTCTCATCAAATCCGGATAAAAAGATAGTTTACATGTCCGGTTATACGGATGAGGCTATTGTACGGCACGGCATTTTGAATCCCGGCGTCAATTTCCTGCAGAAACCGTTCTCTTCGGATGAGCTTCTGAAAAAAGTAAGGGATGTTCTGGATCATTAAAATATTTGTGACGATAGAACAAATGTAGAGACGTTGCGTGCAACGACTCTACCAAAATACCTACATATTATAATACAAACCCGAACCCGGACCCAGCGGAATTCCAAACATTATCCAGACAATGAGCAGTAATGTCCAAACAATAAAAAATGCAATGGAATAGGGCAGCATGGTCGCGATAATGGTTCCTATGCCGGCCCGCTCATCATATTTCTGAATGAAAGCGATAATCAGGGCAAAGAAACTCATCATCGGAGAAACAATATTGGAAATACTATCACCAATACGGTAAACAGCCTGGGTCAGTTCCGGTGAATAACCGAGCAGCATGAACATCGGTATAAAAATGGGCGCCATCAACGCCCACTTGGCCGAAGCGCTGCCCATAAGCATGTTTATCGATGCCGAAAGCATGATAAACATAATCATCAGCGGGATAATACCCAGACCCGAGGCCTCAAGGAATTCGGCGCCTTTTACGGCAAGTATAACGCCCAGATTGGTCCATTTGAAATAGGCCACAAACTGCGCGGCAAAGAAGACCAGCACCAGATAGAGTCCCAGGGTCTGCATGCTTTTGGTCATTCCGTTAATAACATCGGCATCGTTTTTGAACTTTCCGGATCCGAAACCGTATGCCAGGCCCATTAAGCCGGCAACGATAAACAGAACAGCTACCACACCATCTAATAACGGTGAGTGGAGCACACTGCCGTTTGGTCCCCGTAAAAAACCATTCTGCGGAATAATACCGGCAAGCATAACAATTAAAACAACGCCGCTAATAATCAATGTATATATCAAACCCCGTTTTTCAGGCGCAGTGAGTCTTTCGATTTTATCCGGCGGTACATCACCATCGTACTTTCCCAGGCGCGGTTCAACAAGTTTTTCGGTGATCCAGGTACCGGCTAATGCAACAAAAAGAGTGGATACAACCATAAAGTAATAATTCGCGGTTGGATTAACGGAATAGGCCGGATCAAGTATGCGCGCCGCTTCCTGGGAAAGGCCGGCAAGCAGGGGATCGATGGTACCGATAAACAGATTGGCGCTAAATCCACCCGATACGCCGGCAAATGCCGCCGCCATCCCGGCTACCGGGTGGCGATGCAAAGCGAGAAAAATAACCCCGGCCAGCGGAATCAACAGCACATAACCTATATCACTTGCCATATTGGATAACACGCCTGACAGTACGATAATAAAAGTAATCAGACGTTTCGGCGCGGACAAAACCAGCATACGAATCAGGGCATTGATCAAACCGCTGCTCTCCGCCAGACCGATTCCCAGAATGGCTACCATGACAATGCCCAGGGGGGCAAAGCTGGTATAATTATCGACCATGTGCAGGATAATCCGGTGCAATCCGTCAATTGATATCAGGTTGACGGGTTTTATGATTTCTTTCGTGCCGGGGTGCACGGCCTGCAGGTTCATGTAGTCGGCTATTCCCGAAAAAATAATGGTGGCAAATGCAAATAATGCAAACAATGTGGCCGGGTGCGGCAGGGCATTGCCCATACTTTCCACCCACCCCAGAATGATATTGAATATTGGTCTGCGATTTCGTTTTTTCTTTTCCGCCAAGATGCCTCCTTAATTTTGTCCGAATCAACTGTAAAATTGCATTTAAAATGTAAAATTTACCGCGATATAAATCAACTTAATCGGAACATGTTTTCGCATCACAAACATTTAAGTCATTCTTTAACCTGCACCGATTGTTTAAAATTCCCGCCGTCTTCCGGCATGATTGTCCTTCAGGGGCAACGCCTTGCCAAATTAAAATATTTTATTAAAACGCTTCACGTGGTTATATTTGCTTCGATTAATAAAAATCGTTTTCCAAATCATGCGCGGGCATTTACAGTCAAAATCCGGAACCGGTCTGTAATGCTGCAAATATGAATTTGGCAGCATTGAAATTGTTAAATGGGAGAAATTATCGTGATTATTGAAGCGCGAGCCTATGCCCGCGCCGGACTGCTGGGCAATCCCTCGGATGGTTATTTCGGCAAAACCATCTCCATTAGCGTAAAAAATTTCGGGGCGGCGGTTACCCTGTTCGAGAGTCCGGAATTGCACATCAAGCGCGATCCGCGGGAAATTGATGAGTATGTAAACATTCATCAGTTAATCGACAGTATCGACCGGCACGGATATTACGGCGCTGAACGCCTGATTAAGGCAGCGATAAAGAAATTTGCCATGTACTGCCGGGAGCAGGGCATCACACTGCCGAACCGCAACTTTACCATCCGCCATACTTCGAATATACCGCGGCAGGTGGGGCTGGCCGGATCCAGCGCCATCATTACCGCCACCTTTCGGGCGCTGCAGAAATTTTATCAGATAGACATTCCAAAAGAAATTCTGCCGACCCTGATTCTAAAATCGGAAACCGAAGAGCTGGGTATTAATGCCGGTTTGCAGGACCGGGTAATCCAGGTCTACGAAGGCTGTGTTTTCATGGATTTTGATGAAGAATATTTACGCGAAAATGATCGCGGAAAATACACACCCATTAAGCCGGAATTATTCCGTAATGTATACATTGCCTACAAAACCGAGCTGAGTAAGGTTTCGGGCAGAGTGCTTAATGATATCCGACTGCGCTATGAAAAAGGTGAAAATGAAGTCATTGCAGCCCTGAAAGCGATTGCCGAATGTGCTGAGGCGGGTAAAACTGCGATTGAAGCACAGGATCATGAAAAACTGAATGCATTGATCAACCGGAATTTTGACTTGCGCAGCCGGATAATGAATATCAGTGACAGCAACAGGAACATGATCGCAACCGCACGCAATTGCGGCGCTTCGGCAAAATTTGCCGGTTCCGGCGGTTCGATTATCGGGATCTACCGGGATGATGAAATGCTCTCGGATTTAATCCGCGAAATGAAGAAAATCAATGCCCGCGTAATCAAGCCTTATATGGTTTGAGGCTGTTCGAAAGAAAAGCAATGAATTAGAGGATCGGCTCTGATCCGCAATGATGATTTAAGATTTAGGCAATCCTGTTAATCTTGTATGAGAAAAATAAATCACAAACATAAAATTGATCCGAGGACCAAATCATGATCCGAAAAGCAGTCATCCCCGCGGCCGGATGGGGAACACGATTTTTGCCGGCGACTAAGGCTCAGCCCAAGGAAATGCTTCCGATAATCGACACACCGACGATTCAGTATGTTGTGCAGGAGGCGGTTGATTCCGGCATCGAGGATATTCTGATAATTTCCGGCAAAGGCAAACGGGCCATCGAAGACCATTTCGACCGCAGCCCGGAGCTGGAAGCGGTTCTGCGGGAAAAGACCGACCATGAATTATACGAGGAAGTGCGGCGCATCAGCGATCTGGCCAATTTACATTACATACGTCAGAAAGAACTGCATGGTCTTGGTGACGCCATTCGCCATGCCCGTTTACATGTTGGCAGCGAATCCTTTGCCGTCCTGCTCGGTGATACCATCATCAACTCCGTAATACCGGTTACGAGGCAGTTGATCGATATTTACGAACAGTACCGGCAGTCGGTGGTTGCCGTGGAACGGGTGCCCAAAGAAAAAGTATCGCGCTACGGGATTATCGGCGGCGATAAAATCAGCGATACCATTTGGAAAGTGAACACGATGGTTGAAAAACCGGCGGTTGATAAAAGTCCTTCCGATCTGGCATTCGCCGGACGCTATATCCTTACGCCGGCCATCTTCGACGCGCTCGATGACACAAAACCGGGCATTAACGATGAAATTCAGTTGACTGATGCCATGTTTTTGCTGATGGAAAGGGAGGCGTTATATGCCTGCGTGCTCGAGGGCAGGCGGTACGACATCGGCAATAAAATAGATTACCTGAAAACCATCGTCGATTTTGCGCTAATGCGTGATGATTTCAGCGCTGAGTTTAAAGCATATTTAAGGCAGGTCTTGAAATCCGGTAATGGGTGAGGGATTTAGAAGTTTAGCAGTTTAGATTCTTACTTGCGAAATCTGAGCGTGTATCTCTGACTTTGCCAACCACCCCTCCCCTGTATCCCGCCCGGGCGGGACAAATATTTTTGGTTAGGTGTTCAGAGGCATGCAAGGTTTTGAGATTGTCTGGGGCTAACCAATTAAATCACTTAGGGATAGGCCCAGGGCAATGAATATCTGAAAATATTTATAAAATGAAACATCCATGATTTAGCAAACACACAAAGGCATGATTAAACAGAACCCTCACCCCTTCGCCCCTCCCCCGAAACATCGGGGGAGGGGTTGGGGAGGGGGGCATCACACTCCCGCCCGGGTGGGATTGTGGTGGGGATTTTAAACAGATGAAAAA
>CAYXRA010000207.1:0-7319 GCA_964467525.1 uncultured Calditrichaceae bacterium | reverse complement strand
CAAAAAGGCTGGCAGAATTATCTTTATGATAAAATCTTTATTGTTTATATTTGTTTTCATATACATCGGTTTTGTTATTAAAATTATTCTATATAATAATAAATCCTGATAACAAATTCTAATAATAATTTAGATTTTGGCGGTTCGATCTTCCGGGATCGACCGGGATAATTACATTTTAAAATGATTAAAAATGGCAATTATATTAATCTGTCTTAAATTGGGTATACATCATAAAAAAACCCCGCGGAAAGCGGGGTTTTACGTTTTATTTAGCCTGAAAATTATGAACCTTTTCGGCAAGGAATTTTTGGATTTCCAGGGGCGTCTTGTGTTTGGAAAGTTTGGATGCAACTACATTGGCAATTATTGCCAGAGGCGCGCCCAGCCAGGCAAAATACCAGGCATTCAAATAATAAGTAATAAATTCCTGGAACGGCAGAACGCCACCGAATTTTTCGGAAATAAAATAAACCAGCGTTACAATCGCAACAGACGATCCGGCAATCAGACCGGCCCAGGCTCCGGTTCTGTTTGATCCGCTCCACCAAATGCCAAGTAAAAATAAAGGAAAGATGGTGCATCCGGCCAGAGAAAATGCCACGGCGACAAGTTGGGCAATCAGGCCGAGTTTTAAAAGAGCGATAATAGCCACGGCTGCAGCCATTAATATGGTGCCAATTCTGGCCATCATCATTTGTGTTTTTTCCGAAGCGCCCGGGTTAATAACGTTATAATATAAATCATGTGAGAAGGCCGAGGCGCCGGCAACGAGCAGTCCGGATACGGTAGAGAAGGCAGCCGATACGGCTCCCGCCGCGAGAAATCCGATAATGAGCGGATAAATATCGCCAAGCTGTGCCGTATAAACAACAATAGCATCCTTGGCCAGCTTGCCCACTTCGGGATTGGAGGATAACACTTTCCCAAAGGCGGAATAAACCGGCGCGCTCCAGTAAAGGATACAGATAAAGAATAATCCCCAAACTACCGACCATCTTGCATCATTAGCCCTTGGCACAACATAGAAACGTTGAATTACATGCGGTAAACCGGCGGTGCCAATCATCAAAGAAAAACATATCGCCAGCCACTGAAAAGCCGTTTGCCCGGTGGCCGGATCCCAGGGCATGGCGAATTCCGGTGACGGCAGAATGGCGAAATCATGACCAAGGGATGTAATACCCGCGCCGGGCGCAATACCATTAATAACATCACTGATCACCGAACCATAACCAACCTGCGGCAGCCAGTAAAGATAACCGAATTTATATGACAGAATAAATAACGGAATAACAAATGAAATGATGATTATTACATATTGTATCTGCATATTTTTTGTAACACCCAGCATTCCGGAAATCAAAGTATAAGCCAGCACAACTGAGGCGCCTATGATCACAGCCCAGGTAAAATCGATGCCTAATATCCATTTAAACATCAATCCGATGCCGGCAAACTGTCCCACACAGTATGAGAAAGAAATAAAAATGGCTAAACCGGCACCAACACCGCGTAATCCTTGCGAGTAATAGCGATCACCAATAAAATCGGCGGCTGTATATTTTCCGTAACGCCGAATTTGGCCGGCCATCAAAATTAAAAGTAATACATATCCCCCTGTCCAGCCTACCACATAAGATAACCCATGATAACCAGCGCCATACATAATAGCGGCCATGCCAAGAAACGATGCGGCGCTCATCCAGTTGGACGCAATGGCCATACCCGCCCCAACCGGTGATATTTTTCTTCCTGCCGCCCAGTAGGTTTTCGTATCTTTTGCACGATTAAATATTCCGACCAGAATAAATGTTACTAATAGTAATATCAATATAACAGCCGGTCCAACTTTAAAATCACCTTCCAGATCAGTTGCCGATTGAGCAAACGTTGTATTAGACAACAAAAGCAGTATTAGTACAGAATTTAGAATTTTGAATAACATATTCACAATGCCTCCATTTACAATTTTCAATGATTAGGTTTCTTCCACGACTTCATGTTTCTTATTAATTTTTTCAATGGTTACAGCGTAAATCAAACATAATAAAACAAATAGAATCAATAAAAACTGCGCTGTATACCAGTAATGAAAAGGAAATCCAAGAAATCTGAAATCCGTTAGGAAGCTTTGATTGTGAATTAAGTATAAATTCATTATTTCCGGTAATGATGATTTTATCTCAGCGCCAAGTTTCGGATCCTCAACTTTGATCAGGGATGAAGGCAGTAAATCACGCATAATCTTATCAAAACCATCCGTTTCTAAACCGATACCGCTCACGGCCAGATTAATGGTTTCTTGCGTTGGCTCCGATTGAAATAGCGGTTTAAGGGAATCAGCCTGCGTTTGATAAACCGACCAGCTTAACGATTCTTTTAATACGGCCTTATGGTCATCTTTAACGGCGATATTTTTGCCAAGAACCATTAATAACGACCTGGAAAATGTCTGATTCATCTCAAGCGTTGCAGAGGTATCCTCAACAACCTGCGGCCAGACCGAATTAAAATCATCCAATGCTTGTTCGGCCGTTGGCGTGGTTACTAATATCAATATTATATGAAAACCAAATACGGCAACAGCCCAAATAATGGCCAGAGTTAGTATCAGCCTCTTATTACTTTTAGCATGTTCCGACAGGGGTTTAAAAAAATTTGTTTGATACTGTTCATTAGTGGTCATACTTTCCTCACTGTAAAATGTCTAATCATTTCTCCATAATTATTTACCGGATCGCTTCAAAATACCATATTTGTTTATCTGCTTAACCGATTCTTAGTTAAAAGAAAAGATAAGCTGCAAACAGCAGCCTGAGGTTGCCGATATGCTCGGTATCTTTTACGGCACCTTTCTGTGTCCGCCTGTCGCCATAGTTAGCGCCCGTGTATTCCAGTTCCACGGCAAACCGCGTCTTACCATGCGAATACTGAGCTCGTGGGGATAACCGAAACACGCTGGATATATCAGATCCTCTTGAATAAATATTTCTAACAATATTGTCTGAAGCGCCAAGATTTTTTGTAAATCCTGTAAAAAGCCCAAACTGTAATGCGGATTTACCAAAGATAAAATCCGCCCAGGTGGAAAAGGTTCTAATATTGGTGTATTCCGAAACAATACCATCCATATTAAATTCAGATTCAGCATAACCGCCGAGCATTAATAAATCATATAAATTCTGGCCGTAAACGGCTTCCGCTTTTAACGTAAAAGCAGAAATGACCATTTTGCCGAATACCATGGCTGCAAGGCTATGCACTTTGGTATCTGTTTTATGAATTCCGGTGAAGCTTGTATCGCTGAGCTGTGGTAATAGAGATTTATAATTAATGCCGCCGCCCAGAACAAACCCGGACGTCATATACTTCAGGTTCACATCAATCATAGGAATCCCGGAATTCCTGAGATAAGAAGAAGATGCGCTAACCGGACCGGGACTGGTAAAATCCCGTTGTGAGAGTAATGTACCGCTCAAATATAAATTATTAAATGCCTGTGTGTATCTGATTTGCGGATTTCTGGAAAAAGGCTGGAATGGAACGCCGGTATTAAAAGAAATTGTACCCGGAAAAACCTCCGTGATAAACATCGGATGCCAGTATTGGCCGATAAGTAAATTTGATTTACCCCAGGCTAATTTAATAAAAGCATGACGCAGCCGGAAACCGTTAATGTCCGCATTGGAATGTCCAAAAAACTCGCCCTCAATAACACCGGAAACCTTAGCGCCCAGGGCGTCAGGGGCTGTGATTACGCCTTTTAAGCGCGTCTGAATGGCCAGCATATTAAAACTGGCCCTGGCGTTGATATCATCGCCGTTTACATCTTTATTTTTATCCTCGGGATAAAGCAGGAAATGCCCTTCTCTGGCCACGACCGTTTGACGGCTATCGGACATAATATCCGTTTTTACGAATCCGCTAAACTTAATCCCAAAAGTACTTTTATTTTCCTCTTTCGTATCTGCAAACAACGAGAACGAAAACAATAAGCATGCAACAAAAAAGATTTTCAAAAAAGCACCTCCTTCTTGGTTTTTCAGTTAAATTTATACCCTCTGAATGTATATCTGGCGCTGGTTTAACCTTCAACTGACAAGTAACAGAAATAAGCCTGCTTAGCCAATCCGGCTGAAATGATTAATTGTGAAAGAACTGGCTCGACGCAGGGTGCACATGTTAAACATGGCAAACATTAAATTAGACTTTAATATAAGCATAATTGAGAAATAATTCACTTTTTTATTTCAACATTAAACCGGCATACCAGCCAGATCCAACTGCCGCAGTAACGCCGCTGCCGGTTTCGCTGAATGAAGATTGCGGAATGGTGTATTTCAGTGTTCAGTCACTGACTAAAAATTTTAATTTTTCCATAACGGTCTCGGAATTATTAAGCATATATTTATGTAAGTCTTTTGTCTTCCAAACGGTTACACTGCTACCACTTTAAAGCAGGACTTCTATTAATCTAAAAAGTCTTTTATGGGCAAATTGAATACCGGCGATTTTTTTTGCCTATAATTACGGGCTTGGCCAGCTTAGAGAGCAGGTTAAAGTCAAAATGATTGTTAACGATCTGAGCCTGAGAGGCAGGGAAGCTACGGCGCCAGTTAAAAAAAACGCCTGACCGAATGACTTCCCATAAAAATAACTTCCTGCATCAATAATTCGCTTTGATTTTTTTCAGATCAGATACCCGGAAATATAATTCTGATCGTAAAACTCGGCTTTAATTTGATAATCAACAATTATTCTTAATCTTAAGTTTTTTACACTTTACATTCTTTGCCGCTTTTGCGTGATGCATTTTTCAGGTTAGATAATTCCGGCTGTTTCGATTGGATGGCTTAGCCGGTATTCCACTTAAAGAGCAAAACGATGCAATTGCTTATTGAAAAACATTACCCTCCTGATATAATGCGCCGTTGGGATCGACATATATCGCACCGTCGGCGTTCCCCGAAAACAGACAACCGATCACGGAATTATCCGGCGATTCGTTCTCTGGTGATGCAAGATATAAACCGTAGCCCTGGTTATCCAGAAAAGAGCACCCGTTGAACAATAACCGCACCACACCGGAATGCGTATCCAATGACTCATGGGAAAGAAAACAACCATGGTTCAGGTTATCTGAAACGACGATGCTGTGAAAACTTAAATCCTGCGCATTTCTGGCAAATATGCCGACATCGCCGTGATTATTAATCAAACCATTGTTAAATAATACGTCGCTGAGTTCGTTATCCAGGCTCAGCCCCGCCGCATCATTTTCATAGCAAAAGAAATTAGTGATCTGCATGAATCTGCTGGCATTCAGGGCGATACCATCGAAATAATTATGATGAAAGGTGGACTGATCGATAAATATGTAACGCGAATCCCAGCTAACAACCAGTTCGCCGCTTCTGGCATGGTGTAAATCCACGCCGGAAATCCATAGGTCTCTGACCATGCGAACATCAATGCAATTATTTCTTATCCACGGCCTTTCCGGGTCGGTTTCGGAATTCTGAGACTCTCTGTTTCCGTCAATTTCCAGATTTTCAATCCTGATATTTTCCACGGGATTTTGCGGTGCTTCTGCGTCGCTGCCGATCAGGATTACCGGCTGATTTACATCATCATCCAATCTGATCAGCGTGCCCTGCTCCCCGGATATGGTAATATTGGATCGGTTAATATGTATGCCTTCTGAAACCGTATAAGTGCCGCTTTTAATATAAACCGTACCCCCTTCGTTTTCTGCCAGGGAGTCGATTGCCTCTTGTATGTCATTGCATTGATCTGGAACAATAAGCAACGGGGACGGGCCTGCCGGGCCAATAAGACCATCGGCGCCGTCTTCGCCCGCCGGCCCTTTGCATGCCGGCAAGCTGAGGATAATCACGGCAACGTATGCCAAAAATACGATGTGTCTGATCATCTGGTTTATTTTTGGGGATTGATGCCGTATCATATTGATTCCTTTTTTACAATTCAATTTGTAGTAATTATGCAACAAATATCAGGTATTGAGCAGTCAGTTGCAAAAAAACAAATGATTGTTCACAAGTAGTCTACGGTTTATTCTTACCAGGTCAATCCACAGGATAGTATCGTGCAGAATGCGTGTGCGGCGCAGTGTTGGAAAATTATAAAGCGACCTTTTTCAGGCGAGCGGGCACAGGACTATTTTTGATTTTTAATTAAAAGTTCTTTCAGTGCCCTTGCATTATTGTACATCTCTTCTTTGGATGAATACAAGAGGGTAATCTTATCATGTGAAGCGCACTCGGCAATAAACTTATCCCAATCGGGATTGCCGGATAATTCCTGTTCATATCCGGATTTGAAATTGTCCCATTTACCGGGATCATGGTCATACCACTTTCTAAGCCCGGAAGAAGGTGCTATGCTTTTTGCCCAGCCATCTAATTGGGCATCCTTTTTGGAAATACCCCTGGGCCAGAGACGATCAACCAGAACCCGATATCCGTCTGATTTTGACGGTTTCTCATAAATGCGTTTTGTAACGATATTCATTTAAACATGCCTGTTAATAAAAAAATAACATCTCTTTAGCCCGTCCATGATTTTATATACAACGCTCGATTTTGGGGAGCTTGTCAATATCCGAAGACATCTTCTGGCGCCGCTTTCTCATCAGAAACCATAAACATTATAAGCCGGTTAAATACCATAACAAACAAAAAAATTAAATGTGTATCAGCCAAGACCACAACTATTATCGTATCATCTATAAGCAGAATTCCAACCGCGGATTCCGCCCTCAAATATCTTTTTTTGAAAGTCTTTTCTGTATAGTTTATAATGCATTATCATCGTTTGAACATATTAATGGTCTTTCTATTCTAAAATGAAAATATGACTATATAGGGAAACAAATATCTGTGAGTAGAAATTTCAAATATGTTGATTATATACCAAAAAATTTGATTCGGAATTCTTCCGATCCGAGCTTTAGAAACCAGTGACTATAGAAATCGATTCGTAAATATAAATGTCTTTTTTAACATCGAAAAAAATTATTTTTGTGGCGTAAGCCACCACTTTTGTGGTAGAAAAATTGGTTCAACGAAACATTATGTAATCCTCGTAGAGGGTTTATAATTCCGGATATCGACCGAACCGCCAATTCGTCTTGAAATATAAATCAAACAATGAATCCTCTACGAGGATATAGAGGTTAGTATTACTGGGTCTATGGCGTTTTGTGTGGGTAAACCCGGGAGCGACTTCCGAATGCTGTGGCTGGCGGGGTAATGGGTTTGTCTGTTCGATGTTTCTCTGTTTCGATACCGATTCCG
>CAYXRA010000206.1:0-7416 GCA_964467525.1 uncultured Calditrichaceae bacterium | reverse complement strand
TAAATACCGGGAGACAGGTAAAGCAAAATGCCGTCGACTTTCATTATAAAAATTGTACAGTCCGTTTTTATCTTGGTATTGATTATCAATAGCGGTACGGCTGATTTCAATCCCGTATTCCATCGCATCAGCGTTGAAGACGGATTGGCAAACGATCTGGTTTATCGCTTTGCTCAGGATAATCTTGGTTACATGTGGATCGGGACGCAGGACGGTTTGAGCCGTTATGACGGGTATGGTTTTAAAAATTTTTATTACGATCCGCAGGACAGCCATTCTCTGCCCGGCAATGCCATCTCGATTATCTACCAGGATCAATTTGGACGGCTTTGGATAGGTACGCAAAGCGCGATTGCCTTGTATAATTATGATGAAAAGCGTTTTGATCGCTTACCGGCGCCCGCCGTAACATGTATTATAGAGGGTAAGGATAACACATTCTGGCTGTCCTCGTATCTTGAGGGGCTTATTAAAATTACGAATGTGAATGAAGCTCCCGGAAAGATGCGCATATCAAGAGATGTAATAAAGTTTAAAGATAAATTGAATGTCAGGACGATGTTAGCGGAAGGGGACAGCATGCTATGGCTGGCTACCAATAATGAAGGCCTGATTAAATATAAACTACATGACGGAACTTATGAACAATTTCTGTACAATCCGGGTTCGAAGCAAATCAGGCATAGTAACTCGGTGCAATGCATGAGCATCGATCCCGAGAATCCGGATGCCTTTTGGCTGGGTACGGATAACCATGGCTTAATAACCTTTGATACCAGGGACGAAACGTTCAGGGGCATCCGGATGAACCTGTCCGCTTCAGCCGAATCCGAACCGGTTATAAATTATTTATTGCGCGATGAAAAAAATAAGCGTGTCTTGATAGGTACGCGGAATTCCGGATTAATTATCTACGAGATGGCAAAGCGGCAATGGCTGCATTTTCCCGAATTGACCGAGAACGATGATCGCCGGGCGGGCAATATTCAGCATGTTTACCAGGATCGTTATGATAATATCTGGGTCGGCACATCGAGCGGGATTTATCTTCACTACCCGCTTCCCGTTCAAACGGCAAATCTCACCCATAAGCGCCCGTCAAAAAAAGACTGTATCTGGGATATTGCCGCCGCTGCCAATAGTGATTGGTGGCTGGGCACGCAGCAGGGGATAAGCCGTTTGTCCACGCAAAACCGTTTTATCGAGTCCTACCGGCCGGAATTTTTACGGGGCAGTACCCTTCATGAGAGCGCCGTGCATGCTATCTATCTTGACCGAAATCAATATCTGTGGGCCGGAACATTGCATAACGGATTATTCAAAATTGATTTGAAAAATGAAACGATCCGGCAGATTTTGCTCAAATCCATTGAAAAATCCACAGCCAAATATTTTAATAATGTTTATACTATGATACCTGGCAGATCATCCAAGCTCTGGATCGGAACAAATGGTCTTGGTTTAGTTGGATTTGATTTGAAAAATGAAAAGGTTAGTGGCTTTTATTATCCTTCCGAACAAAAGGTAGAAAATCATTCCCTGTGGATCACCTGTCTGGAAAAGGACGGCCAGGATCGATTATGGGCGGGCATGTGGCTGGACGGACTGGCCGTGTTTGATCCCGATGAACGCTCATGGCGTGTTTTGAATGAAATTTACAAAGATGCGCAATTAACGCACGCAACCGTGCTGTCGCTGTGTTTTCAGGGCGATACGTTATGGATCGGCACCTGTGGCGGAGGTTTGAACCGGCTGCTCCTGGATACCGGTCAGATTACCTGTTACAGTACCCGGCAGGGATTGCCCAATAATGTTATTTATACCATTACGCCGGACAATGAAGGTTGTCTGTGGCTCAGCACCAATAAAGGATTATGCCGTTTTAATCCGAAAACGGAAAACTTCCGGAACTTTAATCGGGAAGACCGAATAAGCGGTATCGAATTTAATCTGGGCGCCGCACACCGATCTGCGGATGGCAGGCTTTATTTTGGTCACATGGGCGGACTGCAAATGGTTCAGCCGAAAGAAGGAACGGTAACGGCGGCTCCTGACGTACAGATTACCTCAGTCAGGATCAACGGGCAGGAGCGGCCCATCAGTATAGCGGAACATTCCGTGCTTGAATTGGGATCCGGTGATAACCGCCTGGCAATTTCATTTGTCGGATTATTTTTCCGGTCGCCCGCGAAGATGGAATATGCTTACTGTCTTGAAGGCTTTGACGAGCAGTGGATTAACTGCGGACAAGCCCGGGAAGTTACCTATAGCAATTTACCCCCCGGAGATTTCACTTTCAGAGTAAGAGCCGGCCATGCCAATGAAGTTTGGAGTAACGCCCCCGCTGAATTTTCCGTTCGTATTCATCCGCCCTATTGGAAACGCTGGTGGTTCTATCTGATTGGTATTGTTGTTGCGGCGCTGATTCTTGAGGGCATACACCGGATGCGTATCCATCAGCGCTTGCAATTAGAGCGGACAAAACATGCCGAAAGAGAAAAGATTCAGCGGAAGATTGCGGCAGACTTCCACGATGAGCTCGGGCACCGGGTAACTAAAATCGCCTACATCGGCCATATGCTCAAAAATGATATTGAAAAACCCGCTGCGCAGGCAAAAGAGAAATTACAGAAACTTATTGAGGATTCGGATATTTTGCTGAAGGAAATGCGCGAATTTGTCTGGGAACTGGATCCTGAAAAAGATACCCTGTATGATCTTGTTGAACAGCTCAAGTCGTTTAGCGATGATATCTTCGAGCAAACCGGTATTGCATTCCGGGTTGAACGGCTGCCGGAAAACTGCAAACAAATTAATTTAAACCTGGAATGGCGCAAGCAAATTTTACGCCTATTTAAGGAGGCGATGCATAACATCCTCAAACATGCGCAAAATTGCCGCAATGTAATGTTTAGTGTGAAAGTAAAAAATAATTATCTCATTTTAAGCTTAACGGATGACGGCTGCGGATTCGCCGGGAACGCGGTCAGGAAAAATGGCAAAGGTCTGAAAAATATGCGCGAAAGGGCCGCTGCTCTTGGCGGCAAATTGGTTATCAGAAATTGCAATCAAAATGGAACAAGCGTCACTTTCTCAGGAAAATTACCATGAAAGATTTTCAGTTCGACCTTTCCTTCAATTAAAACTTTTTAATCCGGAGGTCATTATGTACAAAGGCAGTTCAAGGTTTATCTTTATTTTTTTGATTGTGGTTATTACTGGCAACAATCAACTCTCCGCAGGGGGGTTGGGTATCTATTTCCCTACCTTAAGTGTATATTCCTCAGGGACAACCTACCTTCTTGAATCCGAATACGACGATGAAGCCGATTATGATTACGCTCATTTCGGCGGCGCGCTTTTCTTTGATACGAATCTTGCCCAGGATAAGGTTTTTCATTACCGCATTGCCCTTATCTATGAAAAAGTTGAACAGGAGCATCTCTTTGGTGTCCAGGAATTTAATCATTATGCCCTCGATCACACCTTTGGATTCGGCATTATCCGGCGCAGTTTTGTAAGACTATGGGTGGGGCCGCAGGTCAGGCTGAGTTTTATGAATGAATACAACAGGCCTAACGATCAATACCGGGAATGGCGCTTTGGTCTGGGATTAAAACCCGTCCTCGGTGCAAATTTTAATTTCGGGAAGTTAATTTCTGTTTGTCTCGATATTTCTTACGGTGCGGTTATTTACTATGGAAAAGGATCAGATGACTGGGATTACCTTGCCGTCCCAACGGAAATATTATTCAACCTGGGTTTCGCTTTGCGCTTTAACGATACGTTTAAATGAGCTTGGTCTAAAAAGAACGTTTTATACCCCAATTTGTCATTGCTCCGTCAGGGGGCACATACTCGGCAATCCCGTCCAAGCGGGAGGATCTTGGTGCAAGGCGCTGTTATTAGACAGATTGCTTTGTCACCTCGTTCCTCGCGCCGAAGGCGTCTCTGCGGGACAATGACACGCTCATTTTGAATATTTCGGGATTTTTAGACCAGACTCATAAATTGAATTGAATTGTCTGCTTAGCATCGACCATTAGTAAAGTATTCAAATACTGATAATAAATAAAAATATTTAAATCAGTTGGTCTGAAAATAATAAAGTTGTGAAGTTTTTTAAAAAAACCACCCTAACGGGTAGTATCATTTTTGATGGCTACTGCTTATTTTTGTATCAGACTATCCGGAGATATCATGATCAATATATCTTTAGTTGAGAATGAAAAGGAATTCGCCGGTTATCTGGAAGGTATTATTAACAAAACCAACGATCTCAACTGCCTCGGTGCATATCGCGATTATCAGTCTTTGCTCGATGATCCGAAGGAATCCCAACCGGATGTTGTTTTAATGGATATTGAGCTGGACAACGGTATAAGCGGCGTAGATGGGGTTCCGCTGGTCAAAGCGCGCTGGCCGGATTGTGAAGTAATCATGCTTACCATGTTCGATAATAATGACTATGTATTCAATTCACTGCAAAACGGCGCCAACGGTTATTTATTGAAGAATGTTTCGCCACAAAAATTAATTTATTCCGTTAAAGAGATTATCGATGGCGGTGCGCCCATGAGTATGGCTATTGCCCGGATGGTCAGCGAATCATTTAAAAAGAAGCCGCCGTCGGAAAAATTAACTCCACGCGAGCAGGAAGTGCTGGAGAAACTGCACAGGGGATTAAGTTATCAGGCCATTGCCGATGACCTTTATATTTCCATTGATACTGTAAAATTTCATATAAAAAATATATATAAGAAGATGCATGTGAAAGGCAGGAATGAATTGATGTCGAATTGGTAATATGTATCGCTGATAATCTGAATGCGGTATTTTTTGAAAAAAATCGTGACTTCCAAATCTGTTTACAGATATAAGGAGTTAGGCAGATGAAATCCTTTATTAATATTCGCCCAAGTCATAATTACTTTATGTACAGTATCTCATCCCTTTGTTTTATCCTATTACTTTGCCTTGGGGCATTCCCTGTTTCATATCCACAGGACAAAGATTTCTATGAAAACCATCAATTGGGTTTCAGGGTGCCCCTTAAGATTAACTGGAGCGTGGAAGAACCAAAATCGTTTAACGAACCCTATACCCTTACCATTGCCGCACAAACCACCGTCGGTCGCCGGGAAACTGAAATATTTTTCACGGTTACCAGAAATCTTGAAACTGCCCAGCGGCCTAAAGATATTGTCAATTTTGAAGATATGATTTTTCGCCTGTTAACGGCTTCTTTCAGCGGTCTGGAGAGAACCGCCAGAAAAATAATTACCTCCGAATCTGAGCGTTGGATCATTTTACAACAATTCGATGCTCTGGAAAGTAAATTACTGTGTGTTTCCGGATTGATTCACAATGACATGATCCATATAAACTATATAAAAGATGCTCAGATCGAAAAAAGCGATCAGCAGTTTGCGCTGGATTTTTTTAATTCCATTGAACTCCTGCCTTTGTCATCAAACCGGCCGAAACAAGCTAAATATGACGAAAAAACGATAAATGAGATCGAAGCATATATTCCAACCTTGCTGAGCACGATGATTCGCGCCAAAGGTTACGATGTGCATTTCGATCCGCCGGGAGCGGCAATTTCAGTAAACAGGGACGCGGTGGATATACAGATCAAAATACCATTTATTGATTATGACGCGCGTTCGATGCTCGATGAATTTTGTAAATTTGTAACTGCTTTCAGTCGCGGCGAGGAATTAGCTGATCCCACCGGAATCAATACCAACCGGTTGATGGCTTATGCCGGCGCCATTCCGATGATGTTTACGGGCATAGTCAGTTATCTCAAAACGCAGAATGTTATGGTCAATGATATCGTGCTGATTTGCCAGGACCGCCGTGGGATTACCCGCGCCCGCTTTCAGCTTAGCGGCAGGGCAATCTATGACGCCATGCGCATCAATACGGATCAGGCCTATGTTGATTTGATAAAAAGAATTAATTGCCGGAGGTAATAACACGGAAAAATAATTGTATCAAACATGTTTAAGGGGAGGCAGTAAAGATGAAAAAATATGCTATGCTTATTATTTTCGGTTTATTCGTAATCGCCGGATGTATGGCGAATAAAGTCACAATTACAGCGGCGAATACGACTCAGCCGGTGTTGCTTGGCGATGAGATATCGGTAGGACAAAAATACTTTGAAAAACAGTCCTATTTAGAAAAGAAGTCAGATTTTTCGATTCCAGTTAAAAACACATATATGATTGTAACTACGGGATACACAACTGCCACTACGACTAAAAAAGAAGGCAGTAATAAAATAGATAAAGAACTGAGCCAATTAAGGACAGATACTCTGGATGTTTCAAATGTGATAAAAGTGGAAGAGGTGCGTTTTAGTGTAAAAATGGGGTATTGGCTTTTTGTATTATATTCAGGAGTAAATGCCGTGCTCGATGGCGCCTTATATCAAATGTAGCATTATTTGAAAGAAGGAGAAAAAAATGCAATCGAATCTGACCCTTAATAAAACAATTTACTTAGGTTTTGTTGTTTTTGCTATTTTTTGGTCTTGTGGAAGGAGCAGTGGATATTTAACGTTTAAATCTCTCGATTATCCGGCGTCAATGAGCGCTTTCCTGTATGATCAAAATATGAATTCACTGGTGAAGGATGAAAATCTTAAGACGGTCTATTCTTTTACAATAAAAAAGACTTGCTGGGCGCTGGGTTATGGATTTATACCCCTGAATTCTGCCAACTATATTACTGATTCGCTTAATTTGATAGTTGACAAATACAGTGGTGATGGGATTATTAACATCTCTGTCTCGATTGAGCAAAGCATAATAAATAAGGTTTACTCATTCTTTCTTTACATTCCGGCCATATTTCCATTTATGCCCTCAGCCGCTGATATTACGGTAACCGGAGAGGTAGTCAAAGTAATAAAAACAAAAAATATCACGGGTAAGGAAAGATTGCATCTCCAATATATTTCCAAAGCAGACATTTATGAAAAGTTAAGGGATAAACTAAATGAAATTCATTAAAAGGCTCATATTTTTATCGTTGGTATCAGTGGTTCTGATTTTTATTAAATGCAGCCATACCCCGCCAAAACTTACTGAGGCGGAAAGTAATATAAATATCGTTGCCGGTAATCAGACCATGACGCTCAATCTTATGAAAACCCATGTTGAAATGGCTACAAAAACGTTTAATTCCATACTTGATGCGAGAAAGCATGCCCTGTCCATTGGCGCGGATACAGCCCAACAACTTTATGTGGACAGAAAACAAAAGGGAACGGAATATACATTTCGATTTTGGAAAAAGAAAGAGACCGTACAGAAGGATTAACTGTTTCAACAATTCATTAAAAAAAGCTATTATGAATATGACTATGAATAAATTTTGGAGATATTCAAGAATTAAATTACT
>CAYXRA010000205.1:0-7507 GCA_964467525.1 uncultured Calditrichaceae bacterium | reverse complement strand
TAAACAGATGAAAAAACACACCATTATTGGCATGGCCGGTCATATCGATCATGGAAAAACCGCGCTGATTAAACAACTCACGGGCATTCAAACCGACCAGCACAAGGAAGAGCGCGAGCGGGGCATTACCATTGACATTGGTTTCGCTTACTGGAAAGATGATGTCACGATCATCGATGTACCCGGCCACGAAAAGTTCATCCGTAACATGGTTGCCGGCGTGAGTACTGTTGATCTGTTTATTCTGGTCATCGCCGCTGATGATGGTATCATGCCGCAAACAATCGAACATCTCGATATCCTGAAATTCCTGGGCGTTAAAGACGGCGTTGTTGCCCTGAATAAAATCGATCTTGTTGATGAAGAATGGCTGATGCTGGTTCAGGATGATATCGAAGCTTTCCTGAAAAAGAACGGATTCGGGCAGGTTCCGGTCATTCCGGTATCGGCACTAGAAAATCAGGGCATAACGGAACTGCGTGCGCTGGTCGACAAAAAAATCGAACAAACGGAACGGCGTATTCGGGAAAGACCGGCGAGAATCAACATTGACCGCAGTTTTATTGCAAAAGGATACGGCAGCATCATAACCGGTACGCTGCTTTCATCACTGCTCAGGGAGGGGGATAAACTGGAAATCTTACCCCGGCAAAAAGAAACACGCGTGCGCAGTCTTCAGGTGCATCAGCACGATACGAATGAAGCCATTGCCGGTCAGCGGGTGGCGATCAATTTACCCAACATTTCCGTAGATGAAATTACCCGCGGAGCCGTACTGGTTAAACGGGATACGCTGAATCCTACGCAGGATCTGTTGGCCGAAATCACCACAACAGAGACCCTTAAACTTAAACTGAAACGATACGCCAGTGTGCGCGTGCATCTGGGAACTTCTGAAATTATGGGCCGGATTAACTGGTTTGAAGATGTAAAATATCTTGAACCGGGGCAAAGATATCATATGCGTATTAAATTAACGGAACCAGCGGTTGCCGCGCCGGATGATCCGGTGCTGATTCGCACGTTTTCACCTTTAATCACTTTTGCCGGCGGCCGGGTGCTGGAAATCAATCCGCCGGGCATGATGCGCATACAGGAAAACTGGCAAAATTATTTCGAAAATATGCGCACTGGCGACCTGCAGGGAAAAATCATGCAGGTTTTCGGGTATGCCGATTTCAGAACATTCACGGAAAAAGATCTGCAGAAAAAGTTTTTTGAAAATGAACAAATTATAACAGAAGCACTGGAAAATCTTGTAAAAAAGAAGGCGCTGATTTCTTTTGAGGCAAAAACCCAAATTCATTATGCCGGTATCGACCAGCTTGAGCGAGCTATGAAACTTATATCGGATACCATCGATGCAGAGCTGCGCAAATCCGAATTCAGGAGAGGAATCAACCTCAAAGAACTCACCAATAAATTGAGAAACTTCCATATCAGTCAGCCTTTTCTGGATCGCGCCCTGGAGCGGGGACTCAATAAAGAGCTGTATTTTTCCGATGGTAATTTATATTTTAACCAGGAGCGCAAAAATGCGGCGCGGATCGGAGAACATGAGAAAGCGGTCAGCGCCTATTACAGACAGGCGCGCTTCAATCCGCCCGACATTCCAAAGCTGAGTGAAGAAATTGGCATCGATCAGAAAAATATACGATCCGTAACGCTGGAACTGGCAAAACGCAATGAATTAAAATCGATTAACGGGCAGTTTTATCTGCACAGAGATGTGTTTGATGATTTCATCAGTTTTCTAAAAAATCACTTCAGAGAGCATGAAGAGCTGGGCATTGCGGCGGTAAAGGATTTTACGGGCAGTACCAGAAAATGGATCATTCCACTGATGGAATACACGGACAGCAACGATTTAACCGTCAGAGCAGGCGACGTGCGTACGAAGGGAATGCATCTCGATTCGTCATAAAATATTTTAATAGGGTACCGCGTTTCATTTATTCCGGATGATAAATTAAACGAAATCAATTCAGGCACAGTATGAATCAACCGCTGAAAAAAATATTTTTAATTCTGTTAATGATTGTGGCCATACTCTGGTTTATCGCCCCCTATTTATGGCAGCTAATCACTTCACTGAAACCAACGAATGAAATTGCCCGGATACCGCCGCTCCTGCCCGGCACCATCGACTGGTCGCACTACAAAGTGGTCCTGGGCAATGTCGATTTTCGCCATTTTATTTTAAACAGTTTTGTCGTCGCAACGCTGACCAGTCTGCTGGCCGTGCTTTTGGGCAGCATGGCCGCTTTTGCCACATCGCGTTATTTTTTTCGCTGGAAACCGATTGCCCTAAGTTCAATTCTGGCGGTGTCCATGTTTCCGCCCATTGCTATTGTCAGTCCGCTTTTTCTGATGATCCGCTTCGCCGGTATCCGTGATACCTATGCTGCGCTGATTTTGCCGTATGCTTCATTTGCATTGCCTTTTATGATCTGGACACTGCATAACTTTTTTCGTCAGTTACCGGCAGAACTCATTGATGCAGCCAAAATTGACGGATGCAGTTCCTGGCAGCTTTATTCGAGAATCGTACTGCCGCTGACCCGTCCGGCCATCTTCACCACGGCTATTATAGTCTTTATTTTTGCCTGGAACGAATTTATATTTGCCCTGACCTTTACGGCCACGCCGGCATCACAGACAATTCCCGTGGGCATTGCCCTTTTTCCCGGCGTATACGAAGTCCCCTGGGGTGACATTGCCGCGGCTTCCATTATAGTAACGGCTCCCTTGATAGTGTTGGTAATCATGCTGCAAAAACAGATCATTGCCGGACTCCTATCCGGTTCGGTCAAAGGATAGGAGCAGAGAAATGTTAAAGTCTATTTCGATGAAAAGAACAGTGGTATCCAAATGGTAAAAAACATTTTAAAATCGCATGTAAAAAACATAATCATTGTGATTTTAGCGGCTGTCGTAAGCGGGTTCATTTACAATCAGTTCTCCGCCTACCCGATGCCGTATATTTATACCCCGGTTCAGTTGGAAAGCGGCATGCAGCTTTCTCTGGAAGAGGCCGGGGAACTGTTTAATAAAAAACAGGCCGTTTTTATTGATGCAAGGGATAAACACTATTATCGCGATGGCCATATTGCCGGCGCTTATCACGTGCCATATAAAGCAACACGTAAAGACAAAATCGAACGCATGCTTAGATTCCCGAAAGATAAAAATATCGTTATTTATTGCACGGACGCCGATTGCACGCTGGCCGAACGTCTTGCCGGTGAACTGAAATTTTTGGGATACCGTCATATCGCCGTGTTTAGCGGTGGCTGGGAAGCCTGGCAGCAGGCACAATTACCTGTGGAAAGCGGATTATGAGACGGATAAAAATAAAACATATCATTTTTTTTCTGCGCATTGTCCTCGGCGTTTTGTTTATTTATGCCAGTTATGACAAGATATTAAATCCCTGGGACTTTGGCGCAACAATCCGCGATTACAAAATGCTGCCCGCCGAACTGACAAACTTACCGGCGCTGTTTTTACCGTGGCTGGAATTCTATTGCGGTCTTTTTCTGCTGCTCGGTGTTTTTATCCGCAGCTCCGCACTGCTGATATCCTGCATGCTGATTGTATTTATTATCGCTCTGGGTCAGGCCCTCTTAAAGGGGCTGGATATTAACTGCGGTTGCTATGGCGGATCAAACAAAATCGCTTTCATGCGCATTGTTGAGGATTTGCTGTTACTGGTTATTTCAGTCACTGTGATGTATTCAAAAGATCATTTCGCTGCGATTGAAAATATTTGGAAAAGGAAAGGCAATGAAGCTTAAACTGATTTCACTGGTTTTTATATTGATTTCTACTTTTAGTTTTGCTCAAACAAAACTGACCATCCTTTATACCAATAATATTAACGGCTCGCTTGAAAACTGTCTGTGTCCGGAACATCCTTACGGATCGCTGGAAAAAATGAAAGGCGTTATCGACAGCATTAAAAAAGTTGAAAAAAATGTCCTCCTATTGGATGGCGGTGATTTACTGTCGCCCTTCGGTGATGAAGAGAAAGATCAATATGTATTTAAAATCATTGATTTTTATCCTTACGATGCGATGGCCATGGGAGATCAGGAGTTTGCCAATGGTGTTGATTTTTTCTACCGGGAAGCAAAAAAGTATGATTTACCCTATATTGCTGCGAACTTAAAGTCGGACCGCGGCGTATTTTGGGAGAAATACATGCTGAAAAAAATTGGCGGCATTCCGGTTTTAATCATTGGTGTGCTGTCTCCGCAGGTTTTTGATTACTACCCGAAAGATAAGATTACAGGATTAAAAGTAGAACCGCCGCTCGTTACCATTAAAAATATTTTGAAAAGTGCACAGACAAATGCGTTTATAATTTTACTATCCCATAGCGGACTGGAGCAGGATAAGCAGTTTGCCGCTGAAGTGAGTGATATTGATGTAATTATCGGGGCGCATACACAGAACCGGCTGGATCGGGCGCTTAAAGAGAATAATACCCTAATCGTGCAGGCTGGCAGCGACGGCTATTACCTGGGACAGTTGAATTTGAACCTGGATCAGGATGGACAGATTGTCCGTTATTCGAATCGATTGATTCCCATTGCTTTGCACCTTAAAAATGATCCGGCAATTGTGAAGATAATTAAAGAATACCATTTTAAACGCATATCAAAACTGAAAAATACCGGTCTGCGTCTTAATAAGGGCGGCCAATATCTGACGGCGGCGGCCGAAGATTGCGCCTCCTGTCATGAAAGCGCCTGGGTGCAGTGGTCGCAAACGGCCCACAGTCGTTCCTGGAAATCATTAAAGGAAAAAAAGCGTACCGGCCATACCCGTTGTATCGTTTGTCACGTAACCGGTTTCGGCAGGGAAGGGGGATTCATCAATGAAAATCTGACGCCCGATAAGGCCAATGTCGGCTGCACGGCCTGCCATTTACTGGAACCCGCGCATTTGGACACACCGGAAAAATATCAACCGCAGAAAATAGAGCAATCAATCTGCCTGCATTGCCATGACAGCGCGAATGATCCGGATTTTAATTTTGAAGCTGCCGTAGAAAAGGTTAATCACAAATGATTACACTTTATAGAAATTTGAATTATTTTTATGAAATTTTTGATGATTAAATAAGTTGCTAAAATGAAAAAATTGATTATCTTAAGATTTTAAATTAATAAGGGAGTGGAAATGGAACTCAAAGTTGTCGACATTGAAAAACCGGAGGATATGAATTTCATCCTCGGACATTCGCATTTTATCAAAACTGTTGAGGACATTCATGAATCTATTATCAATATCAATCCGGCTATTAAGTTTGGCCTGGCCTTCTGTGAAGCATCGCAGGATAGACTGGTGCGCTGGAGTGGTAATGATGACGATTTAATCGCCCTTGCACAGAAAAATGCAAAGAACCTGTCAGCAGGCCACAGTTTCGTAATATTTTTGGGAAACGCCTTTCCGATTAATATTTTAAATACGATTAAAATGGTGCCAGAGGTGACGCGTATCTTTTGTGCAACCGCAAATCCCACGCAGGTTATACTTGCCGAAACCGGGCTGGGTCGGGCAATTCTTGGTGTTGTCGACGGTCTGCAGGTAGTAGGCGTCGAAAAAGATGCGGATATTAAAAAACGTAAAGATTTCCTGCGCACCATAGGTTATAAATTTTAATATTTGCCCGGTCTTTGGAGTCCAGATGCATCATTTACAGGAATTGTACGATTATTATTTACAGTGCGGTCCCTCGCGCGGAAAAATAAAAAACGCTACCACTCTGTTAATTCATATATGCCGGGCTATGAATAAAAATGCTCCCGAAGAAATAAGCAGTGATTTATTCGGGGAAATTCCTAAAGCCATCGACGAGCTGTACTGGAATACGCCGAGTAAATCGATACAGGATAAAAGCATGCTGGCCGAGATGATAGGGAAGTATGGTCCACAGCATGGCTGGGAAAAACCACTGGAAATTCTGCTCTCCGATCCCGACGAAAATTTGCGCCAATTTACCCTGCATTCTCTGGAATTTTGCAGTAGAGATAAACCGGAATTAATACTGCCTTATATTGAAAAGTATAAAAGATCCGAAGATATAATGATGCGCCGTATTGCTGCTCATCTGATGATTTCGCTGATGTGTTCGGAAAAATCCGAGTCAATAAAAGAAACACTAATGCAGTGGGCGGCAAATGGTGAGCGGGAATTTATAGCGGAAATTGCAATGGGACTCAGAGATATGTTAGCCAGGAAACCGCAACGGGATAACGTGAGTGAATGTAAAGAAATTTATCAATGGATTGGTAAAAAATTTAATATTGACTGAACGGGCTCAGTCATTTCCGGAAACCGGTCTAGCCGAATAAAAAATGTTAATAAAAATTTTAAAATCACTCCTGACTGCAATCATCCTTTTTTTAGCATTTGGCTGCTATCCGGGTGTGATGCAGAAACAGACTTCAAAATCAGCACCCTCCGCCTTTGCGTTATATTCAAAAGCCACCCAGTTTAAAGAGAATGCTGAATATGAAAAAGCACTTGCCGCAATTGACAGCGCAATCATGATTAATCCCCGTATGGCTGCTTATTACCATATCAAGGGTGATATTTATCAGGAAATAAATCGCTTTGATCTGGCTCTGGATAATTATCAAAAGGTGTTGTCACTGGCTTCATTTAATCCGGATGTACTTGAAAAAACAGGTTTAATTTATTTTCGGATGCAAAATTATCAGGAGGCCATTCGTGAAATAAAAAAAGCCTATCTTCAGAAACCGCAAACTTCCCGGCTGTTAATCACTTTAGGCGAGATTTATCTTAAAATGGATCGCTTTGATATGGTTCAAACCTACCTGCAGAAATATGAAAACCAGAGAACGGTAATTTCCCGGCAAACCCGATATCGCTACCTGCGATTAAAGGGTTGGATTAATTTTAATGAAGGTGAAGTAACGAAGGGAATTGAATATTTTAATCAATGCCTGCAATCAGATGTCCTCAATGAGACTGAAATAAAAAAACTAATCAAATCACTATTTGAAATGGGCAAGTACGAAACAGCATTTTCGAGTATTAATCAATTAAAAACAGGGCAAATCAGTGAGGGCAATCTCTATTACTTCCGGGGGCTATATTATTATTATGCGCATAATTACGATGATGCCCAGACCCAATTTTTGTTGGCCCTGAAAAATAATACGAATGAGCCCAAAGCCTACTTATATCTGGGTAGAATATATGAAAAACTCGGTAATCAGCAGGCCGCTACGGAAATGTTCAGACAATATCAAATCTTGTCGGAAGAAGCCTGACCGCCCATTTAAGGAAGCAGAGCATTGTGTTTTATGAAATTGATCCGAAATATTTAAATCAGGATGAAACCGCATTAACCAAACACTGGTACCGCAATGCCGAACGGGTGTGTGATCTTTTCATCTGGCAGGACGAAAACAATAAAATGAAACATTCATGATTTTGCAAACACACAAAGGCATGATTAAATAGAACCCCC
>CAYXRA010000204.1:0-7555 GCA_964467525.1 uncultured Calditrichaceae bacterium | reverse complement strand
GGCGGTCTGCACAGGAAAGCATGGCTGCTAAAACATGAAGGTATCATTATTAAATAATGTGAAGCGGGTATTTTGGCTGAATAGAGCACAGTAACAAAATCAGCAGAAGGGTTGACCGGACGAAAGATAAAAAACCTCCCCGATGATGATATCGGGGAGGAAGGTAAATTTAATTAGTCGCTGAACTTGGCCTGCTTTAACTCATCACTGAGCCGTATAAAATCGCTTAAGATATAGGCCGATTCGGTCACAAAAAGGTCCGGTTCATCTTTTTCATCTTTTCGGAGTTTTTTATGTTCCTTTTTTCTTGCTTCACGCAATTCACGTTCTTTCTTGCGGACTTCTTCATTCAGTGACAGCAATTCGTGATCTTTTCGGCTCTCATATTCTTCGATATCTTCCAGTAGAAACTGGAATTCTTTGTCCGTTGAGACGCGTGCTTCATGCTGAATACTGAGTCGTGGCACAACCTGTTTTACGCCATCATAAATTTCATAATTTAGAGGGTCGATTTCATCATAGAGCAGGGCGTTGGGCTGGGCGCTTTCACCCACTTCATCTGCCGTAAAACGGGTTGGAAAAGAGATATCCGGTGTCACCCCGACGTGCTGGGTGCTGCCTCCGTTAATTCGGTAGAACTTAGCAACCGTTAATTTGAGCTGACCCAGTTTCTCAGAGCTGCGCGGAAAGAATTTTTTTAAACGCTCAATATTCTGCACCGTGCCCTTGCCGAAAGTCTGGCTGCCAAGCACGATACCGCGACCGTAATCCTGAATGGCTGCGGCAAAAATTTCGGAAGCCGATGCACTGAATCTGTTTACCAGAACAACCAGCGGACCATCATAAAACACTCTGGGATCGGTATCTCTTTCCTGAAAAATCCGTCCGGTCATATCTCTTACCTGGACTACCGGTCCCTCTTCTATGAACAGACCGGTCAGATCGATAGCTTCATTCAAAAAACCGCCGCCGTTATCCCGTAAATCGATAATAATACCTTCGACGCCCGCCCCTTTTAATTCTTCGAGAATCCGGCTCACATCACGTGTAGTGCTGGCATAATTGGGATCGCCCTTTCGTCTGGCCTCATAATCAAAATAAAAATCGGGAATATTGATTACACCGAGTTTGTGTGTTTTTCCATTATAGTCCATTTGCAGGGTATCGCTGGTTGCCGCCCGGTCGGCTAATTTAACCTTATCCCGGATAATTTCGATAGTATCCTGCGCTGCGCCGAGTCCGCCTTCCGCGGGGATAATCTGCAGGCGTACTTTGGTTTCTTTAGGCCCGCGAATGAGCTCGACCACATCATCGATACGCCATCCGACAACATCCACCAGCTCGCCGTCGTCGCCCTGGCCAACAGCCGTAATCAGATCGTTGGCCTGTAATAGACCGCTTTTATCCGCAGGCCCGCCGGGAACGATCTCCACAACTTTAGTATACTCGTCTTCGGTGCGCAGCGAAGCGCCGATGCCTTCCAGAGAATGGCTCATTCTTATTTTAAAATCGTCGCTGGTTTTGGGCGACATATAGGTTGTGTGCGGATCAAAAACCTGGGACAGGGCATTCATATACACCTGAAAAACATCTTCGCTTTCCGTTTGCTGCATGCGGCGCAGCCAGTTTTTGTAACGCTTTTTTAATTTTTGTGATATTTCTTCCTGATCTTTTTCAGCCAGTTTTAAATTCAGGGCTTCATGTTTTAATCGTTTACGCCAGATACTGTCCAGTTGAGCTGTTGTGTTTACCCAGGGCGACTCGCTGCGGTCAATCCGGTGAAATTCCACGAGGCTGAAATCAAAAGGCTGATCCAGTCTCCGGAAGATGTAACGTTGACGTTCCATGAAGCGTTGAAGAAATTTATTAAAAATGGCATAGGCGGTATTAATATTGCCCGTGCGCAGGGCATCATCGAATGTATAGCGATATTCTTTAAACTGATTGATGTCTGATTTAAGAAAATAGAGTTTATGGCGATCGAGTGATTCAATGTAGGTATCGAAAACTTTGGATGATAAGGAATCGTCGATATCCTGATGTTTGTAATGCTTGCGCGCTAAAACATGGGTAACCACCTGTGAAACACGGGGGTGCATGGCCTCGGGTTTTAGTTTCCCGTAGTCGAATGAAATTGAATCCGCATCCGATTCCGCGAATACAATCTGAATGAATATAAAAAGCGATAATGCAAATTTGGTCAAATTTCTCATGTTCCATCCCTGCTTTTACAATAATTTTTTTATCCCTGTTTCTTAATCAGCGGACGGCTGACTTTAACAGACACAATATTGAATTAAATATTACTCAAATCTGCTTTTTTAGTTTCAATTAGTTTCGGTTGCTTTACCTTATACTTAATAACCTGTTGCATTCTTGTCAGAACATTTTCAACGGCAGACATGACCGTTTCAAACTTTGGCCGCAGCACCCGGTAAATTAATTGCGCTGCGTTTTTATTGCAACGCAAAATCATTACTGCAAATTCTCTTCCGTACGAATTAGCTGTGCGGCGGATAATGAGATCAGGCTTAGTACCGCAGCGGCTAAAAATACAATACGATAATCGATCATCCAGATTAATCCGCCAACTGCCGGTATAACCACGGCAGCGATATGATTAATGGTGAAACCGACCGCCATACTGGGCGCTATATCCGACGGATCGCCAATCTTATGAAAATAGGTACGGATGGCGATGGCAAAATTGAAAAACACATGATCGAGAATGTATAAAGCTGTTACAACGATTTTTGATCCGGTGAATGCATAGGCTATAAAGATCAGAATCAGGCTGCCGTATTCCAGGGATAGAACCCTGCGCTCGCCGAAGCGGATAATCGCTTTTCCGATCATGGGGCTCAGAAAATAGTTGATGGCATTATTGACCACAAACAGCACGGTAATGGCCTGCACGCTGAAAGCGAATTTTTTGACCATCAGAAAAACGGCAAAGGCCACAAAAATCTGCCGCCGCGCTCCGGACATGAAGGTCAGAAAATAGAACAGCCAGTATTTGCGCCTGAAAATCATTTTCTTGTGCTGGGGCACCACATCTTCGCTAACCGGATTTTGCAGAAAGGACCAAATTGCAATGCCTGCGATAACGCAACCGATCACCAGATACATCTGTTTGTAGCTCATAAATGATGCGGCGAGAAAAATAAAAATGCCTACCGCGATGTTGGATGCCGCCCCAAGACTGCGCAGCTTACCGAAAACCCAGGGGGCGCTTTTTTTGTCAAAATACTGCAGGGTCAGTGATTGATTTGTCGTTTCATAGTAATGAAATCCGAAGCTCATGATAAGCGTGGTGGTCAGAATGCCATAATAAAAAGGCAGAAATCCGGTTGCCGCCACGCCAATGCCCAGGAATAAAATCGACAGTGCAGACAGACGATGTTCGCGAACTATCAAAATCACATAAATGGCCAGCAGTGCAAGAAATCCGGGTATTTCACGGACCGCCTGTACCATGCCCACCTGACTGCCGTCGAGATGGGCCACTTCCACGGCGAAATTATTGAACAGCGTACGCCAGGTTTGCAGACCAAGCCAGGAGGCAATGGTCAGCATCATCAGGTAGCGATACATGGGATTTTGTTTGACCTGTTCCATAAGCTCTCTTATTTCAAACAAGTCAGGTAAATTAGGCAAATTAACTGATACCTGCAAAAATGAAAAAGGGGGGTGGATTTAAGGTGGCAGGAAGACAACAAAGGGGCGGCAACCCTTTTCCGTCCCTCAGAAGGGACAGCAAGGAGCTGGAAGAAGCCCTCACCCCAACCCCTCTCCGTCCCTCAGAAGGGACAGAGAGGGGCTCAGAGAGATTGTTGTCATTTTCCGGGTTACTGATATTTAATCGATCCGGACAACTATTAATTGCAAAAATAACCGCAACGCGGTTGGATATGACAGTCCGGGGCAAAGCCCCGGGAAATGAATTTAACGGATACCAGGGAACTCTGTCAGAGTTCAATATTTTCAGAAATCTTCATCGCAACCTCTTTTCCTCCCACCGGACCGGACAGAGAGGATCTGCATTCAAATTTAATTGGCTGATTCATTAAAAACATTCCTCTATCAACTTAAAAGGGAAAAGCCGGGATTGCCTTAAATATTTAGACTTCTTTCA
The DNA here is from genome assembly GCA_964467525.1 of uncultured Calditrichaceae bacterium. Lineage (GTDB taxonomy): Bacteria > Calditrichota > Calditrichia > Calditrichales > Calditrichaceae > CAYXRA01. Next base: position 3,420 of record CAYXRA010000204.1, on the reverse strand, counting down.
TCTGTTTAAAATCCCCACCCCAACCCCTCCCCACGCGTGGGGAGGGGCGAAGGGGAGGGGGGCGAAAGCCTTTTGTTTATTTAATCATGCCTTTGTGTGTTTGCAAAATCATGAATGTTTCATTATTGGTTTTTTAAAGAAACCAAAATTATTGTATATTCATTAATCAAGTGATGGAAAACAAAAGTTTAAAATATAATGTTTGATGAATGCGATAAGGGAACCAGTATTATGAAGTATTTTCTCCTTTTATTCACCGTTTTATTTTTGTGCAAGGCCACAGAGGCTCAGGAGCTCGATGCGGTACTGCAAAAGGAATTAAGTAAATTACATAAACCAACCGCGGTCAGTCAATTTGACGCCGCCGCTCATCTTTCGCCGCTCAACCAGGATACGACCAACGCCTGCTGGAGCTTTGCCACTTTATCTTTTATTGAATCGGAAATGGTCCGGCTCGGTCTGGAACCGGTGCGCCTGGCGATGATTTATCCTGTTTATTGTGAATTTCTGGAAAAAGCGCGGCATTTCGTCGAAACCGAAGGACAATCGCGATTTGCCGGCGGCGACCTGTTCAACGGTGTAATGGAAACAATTCAAAATTACGGTATTATTCCGCTGTCCGCATATAAGGGTAATACCCGAAATTGCCCGACATATAATCATGATCAATTGGATAATGAATTGGATGCTTTAATGAAAAACATAAAATCAATTCAATTATGGGATGAGCAACTGGTTCTGGCCAGCGTCCAAAAAATTCTCGATAAACATTTAGGCGCGCCGCCGGAAACTTTTGAGTACAAAGGAAAAAGCTACACGCCGAAGTCATTCCGGGATGAAGTGGTGCGGCTGCCCTGGGATGAATATATCACCGTTACATCATTTATGTACGCGCCGTTCTATCAGTTTACTGCCCTGGATGTACCGGATAACTACGCCAACAGGATAAACTTTTTTAATGTGCCGCTCGATCTGTTTTACGAGGCTTTGCGCGATGGTTTGAAAAACGGTTACTCGGCGGCTTTTGATGCGGACACGGATGAGCCGGGCAGAATGGGCACTGAAGATGTGGCCTTTATTCCCGATTTTGATATTCCTTCTGCATTTATCTCGCAGGAGGCCCGTGAGTTCCGCGTACAAAACGGATCGACAACCGATGTGCATCTGATGCATCTGACCGGTTACAGACAGTTGGAAAACGAGGACTGGTTTTTGGTGAAGGATTCCTGGCGTAGCGCCTGGCAGGGAGATTCGGACGGTTATTATTTCTTTCATGGCGATTACCTGAAGTTAAAGGCCCTGGCCTATCTCATTCATCAGGATGCCGTACCGGAGATTGCCAAACACGTAACTGATTAGAGGGCCGGGGAACCGGCGTTGAAGATGTTCAGGTATTTATTTTTACAGCCGCGCAATTTATGGCGCACGCTCGGATTTTTTCAAAAAGTACAGTTTATTCTGGTGCTGTTCATTGTCTATGTGTATTTGATTACCCGGCTTAATGATTTGCTCTCGGGATGGCTGACTGATGGACAGACCACTTCGTCGGGACTGGCCAGTCTGACCGGGCATCTGTTTATTTTTTCCATACTCGTTTCCACCCCGTTTATTTTTATCTTCCTGGTACCGCGGCAGAAGAATCTGCCCGTTTTTTACGGAAAGCCGCTGTCATACAAATTTTTATTACAAATGCTGGCTTACATTTATAACAAGTATCAAATTTTGAATCTGCTGCTGTTTTTGCCGGTCTGGATTGCCTTAATGCTCAGCGATGTTTTTGCGGGACTGGCGATGCTGCTGCTTCTTTTAATTTATTATGTCTTTGCATTTCTGATCTTTTTTTTGCTATACGCAATGATCGAATCGAGGCCGGCCTATCTCGCCGTATCTTTCCTTATCATTTCAGGACATAGCCTGCTTTATGCATTATTTTACCGGATTATCGGCGCAGCATGGATTTTTGACGGCATCTTGTTAATAGTAATGGCGGGCATTTCCATAATGATTTTAAAAAAGAGAAGCCCGACTGAGCTGGAAGTGCTTTACCCGCCCACCATACATATCTTTAATCGAAAACAAAGCGGGCGTCTGGATTTCAGCAGCATTCCGCGATTTTTGCCCAAAGTAACACAGGTACTTTTTAATAAAGAATTTTTAGGGTTATGGCGCAATCCGGCTTATCGCAGACTGAAAGCGATCACTTTTCTGGGTGCGGTTTTGGTGCTGACCGCTATGGCGGCAGGACAGGTAGAATATCGTGAAATGTGGATGACGGTTGCCCTGGGGCTGATTATCTGGCTGCATTACAGCAGCTTTTTCAATGAAAAATATATCAGCGCAGAGCCCGGCTGGTTTTTCAATACCATGCCATTTCGTTTTTATCAGGTCTGGTTTTCCAAATTTCTGGTTGAGTTCATCTTCGTGCTGGTTTTAATAATTACTTTCTGGCTGTTTTTATTATTGAGTAATTATGGCGCGGCTGCGCAATTGCACTTGTTGGGATTAGTGCTGCTATTTGCCCTGATTATTCTGGCAACGATGCTCAATTTCAAGATCCTTTTTTACAATGATCCGCGGCTGGCCGGATATGCCTACCATTTTACGGTTGTATTTCTGGTAATCATGAGTCTCAATTACAGGCTGGTGGGTCCGCTGATCAGTATTTTTCTGCTGCTGTTCTACTTTTATAAAAGCTATAAGTATTTCAACTCCTGAGGCATGTATGATTGAAATCCGTAATCTGAGCATTAATTATGAAAATAATCCGGCCGTGGATGATGTCAGCCTTAAATTTCCGTCCGGCAGGCTGACCGGTTTGATTGGTCCCAACGGCGCCGGGAAGAGTTCGCTTTTGGAAGCCTGTGTCGGTCTGATCACAGATTATGAGGGCAGCATTTTTTTTGATGGCAAAGATAGTGCAGCGCACCGCTTTTGGGTTAAGGCACGCTGCGGCTTCGCCCCGGAGGATACCGAACTGCTGCCCTATTTGAAAGGGCGCGAATTTCTGGAGCTGATCGCCACTATCCGGAGGTCAGAAAAGGTGCAGGATGAAATTCATTTTTTAATAGAACTGTTCGGACTGGAAAGTAAAAAGGAAGAGCTGGTCATTAATTATTCGCACGGCATGCGCCAAAAACTTTCCATCGCCGCGGCTCTTTTGGGCAGCCCGGATTACCTGATTTTTGATGAAGCGCTGAACGGTCTCGATTCCGTTTCCATGTTAAAATTAAAAAGGCATCTCGATGATCTGGCCGGGCAAAACAAAACGATCGTCATTTCCTCGCACATTTTGCCGCTGGTGCGCGACTGGTGCGATCCGGTGGTGATCATGCACGAAGGCAAAGTCGTTGAGGTGTTAACAAAGGATCAAATAGAAAAGACAGAACAGCGGGAAAACAAAACGTTTGAAGCGATATATCT
>CAYXRA010000203.1:0-7573 GCA_964467525.1 uncultured Calditrichaceae bacterium | reverse complement strand
ATCTATCCGCCACTGGTCCGCGTCGGGAGCAGGCCGGAACACGCAGTCCTCAACGCAAGGACAAAATTACGAAGAGAGTCATGCTGATAACCAGACGCGGATTTTCGCGGGCATTGTTGACGGCTGGGATGAAAAAAGGGGAACGGCCGATATTCGGGTACGCAATCGTTTTGAAAGAGGCGATACGCTGGAAATCTTTTCACCGGAAGGGATTATCCCGTTCACGGTCGATAAAATGTTTGACATGGATTTACAGAAAATTGATACGGCCCATGGCGGCGGAAAGGATATTAAACTGCCCCTGCCGCAAAAACCGGCCCCTTTTTCTCTGCTGCGCAAAAAAATTGAATCATAATTGTATTAATCGCGTATTAGGACACGATCATCCGGGTCATGGTTTGGACAAAATACTTTTGTTTTGATTAACTACGAAAAATTGATAAATTGTATGCTGGTAATTTGTATGGAGATGATATTTCAATGAACAGAAAGATCCATTATTGTAATACAATGCTGCCGCGTGTTTCGCGTACTTTCGCCCCGACGATTAAAATGCTGCCTAAAAAACTTTATCTGCCGGTTAACGTGGCCTATCTGTTGTGCAGGATTGCCGATACCATTGAAGACAGTGAACGGCTTTCCGTAGAACATAAACGACAAATGCTGGAACTCTATGCCGCGGTTTTCTCCGAACCCGGCAGGAATACGCTCACTCAATTAATGCCGCTGGTTAAAACATTGCCCGGCGATACAGCGGATTATGAACTGACACATAACCTGCCCATCGTGCTCGATGTGTTTCATTCCTTCTCGGCGGGCGTTCAGAATCGTATCGGCAGGTGGGTGGTGGAAATGTCCCTGGGCATGCATAAATATGCCCAATGCCCGCAGAAGCGCCGTTTTAATTTGCTGCGCACCATGAAAGAGCTGGATGAATATACCTATTATGTCGCCGGGACTGTTGGTTATTTACTGACGGAATTATTCTCGTACTATTCAAATAAAATTACGCCGGCGGTGCGCTCCAAACTGGAAAAACTGGCCGAGCCCTTCGGCAAGGGCCTGCAAATGGTCAATATCATCCGCGATATGACCTCCGATCTGAAACGTGGTCAAACCTATCTTCCCGAGGAATTACTGCAGAAATATAATCTGACCTATCCTGAAATCTTTGAGAAAGAAAATGCCGGACGGGTCAAACTAATGTTTACCGAGTTAATTCGCAGAACCATCATCGATCTTGACCGGGCATTGGATTATGTGCTTCTTATACCAAAAAAAGAACAGCGCCTGCGGCTGGCCACGATGATGCCGCTGTTTCTGGCGATCCGTACCCTGGAAATTATTCATGAAAATATTCTGGATCTGCTCAACGACGAAAAAGTGAAAATTCCCAGAACAACGCTCAGAAAAGAATTTATGTACGCCTTAGTTAACCGCTATTCCAATCGTCTGATGCGCTGGCATTATTCCAGGATAAGAGCCAACCTGAATCCGGTCTTTGCATCGGCGAATGCTTAGTAAATCATATCTTTGTTGATCGTTATTGGTGCCGTCATGAATCGTCCTGCTTATTTGAATGCATTTATGATTCTCTTTCTCCTGCTGCATTGCGTCATGCCGTTACCGATTTTGGCTCAGGATACTTCGGATACGCTTCAAAAATCGCCGGAGCAGCCGGTCATTACTCAGGATAGCAGCGCGCAGTTACAGGCAGACTCGGGGCGGGTAACGCCAGTCCACGATAACAATGCATTTATCGTGGGTGAAAAACTGTCCTTTAAAATCCGCTATGGCTTCATCACCGCCGGATCTTCGGAAATGCGTGTGCTGGAACGAAGGAAACGGGACGGACGTGATATATTGTTTCTGCAGACCCGCGCCAAAAGCAACGGGACATTCGACTGGATTTACAAAGTGCGGGATGAGGTCAATACACACATTGATTACAACGGCCTGTTTCCCTATCATTATGCAAAAAAATTACGCGAGGGCGGCTATAAAGCGGATTTATTTACCGACTATAATCATGCGGATTCGCTGGCTTACGTGGAATTTATTCGCTACAAGGATGATGATGAAATTAAAAAGCATGAAAAAAATGACACAAAAATCAGCCCCTTTATTCATAATGTTTTATCAGCGCTGTATTTTATGCGTACCCGCGATATCGAAGTGGGCAAGTCCCGGTATGTCAAAGTGTTGGAAAAGACAAAAATTTATGATCTGGAAATACGCATCTATCGCAGGGAAGTGATTGAAGTGGATGCCGGTAAATTTCGCTGCATTGTGGTTGAACCTTTATTAAAGGGTGAAGGCATATTCAAACACGAAGGACGATTAACGATCTGGTTCAGCGACGATCACCTGAAAATTCCTGTACAGATGACCAGCAAAGTGCTGGTTGGCCACATCACCGTCGAGCTTACAAATATTGAGGGTATAAAAGATAAAATACCCGCGCAACTCGATTAACTTGATTATTTGTTGATTCAGAAAACTTTCCCGGTAATCGGGATTGTACTCGGTATCGATATCGGACAAGGTCTGTTCCGATTCAGATCCCGATACCGACTCCGATGGAAAAGCTTTGTTATTGTAAAATACCTGAATAATTCATTCTTACAGTTTATTATGTGTCCCGTCGCAGAAAGGTTTATTGCCGCTGTGTTTACATCCGCACCAGGCTACTTTTTTATTTTCGCTGATTTCGGTTACAACCGGAGTGATGCCGCTCCCCCTGTGGGAACCGTCGCAAAACGGCTGATTCTTTGATGAACCGCAGGCACACCAGGCATACTTGCCGGGCTGCATTTCCATAACAAATGGTTTCTTTTGAGAAATTTTCGGATCGGCCATGTTTTTTCCCTTTACATTTTAATTTAAATTGTGTTCGTCATGCAAAATAACGAATTGGATAAATATCTCAAAAACTTTTTCAACCATAATTATGCGGATTTTATTTCCGCCGCCGCCGAGCCCAGATCGCTGCGTGTGAATACGCTGAAGAGCTCGCTTTCAGAAATCAAAGCTTTACTTGATCGTTTAAACATTGCATACGAGCCGCTGCCCTTCAATGAATGCGGATTCATTGAACACGAGGGCCGTCATCCCTTGAGCCAAACTTTGGAATTCTTTTCCGGAAAAATTCAATACCAGGGCATTGCCTCCCAATTACCGGCTATTGTGCTGAATCCGCTTCCCGGGGAAAGGATTCTCGATATGGCTGCCGCGCCCGGTTCCAAATCTACGCAATTAGCGGCGCTGATGGAAAACCGGGGCGTTCTTATCTTAAATGATTTTTCGACTAAGCGTATGCAGCCTCTGAATACCAACCTGCAAAAATCGGGCGCGGTAAATGCAATTGTTCTGAATCTGAACGGCGAGCGGTTTGGCAATTTGATGCCCAATTATTTTGATAAAATTTTACTCGATGCGCCCTGCACGGCCCTGGGCGCCCTGCAAAAGAATATAGAAGTGGCTGACTGGTGGAATCACGATAAACTGCGGAAACTGGTTAATCTGCAAAAACGCCTGATCATCTCCGCATTTAAAGCGCTCAAACCCGGCGGAACACTGGTCTATTCCACCTGCTCCATCGCACCGGAAGAGAATGAAATGGTGATACAGGCACTCATTGAGCAATATCCGGCCGAAATTGTTCCGGTAAAGGAAATCGCAACCGATTTGTTTAATCCGGGACTGGCGCAGACAAACAACGTAAAATTTCATCCGGATATGGTAAAGACCCTGCGCACCTATCCCCATCAGCACGGCATGGAAGGATTTTTTATTGTTAAGCTGCGAAAAACCGGGGAGCAAAAACGCATTATCGAACGGAAACAGGCCGCTCTTGAAAGCACTTTGACATGTAATGATCCAGCGGTTTACAGCGATCTCAAGGCTGTTTCAGATACCTGGGGTATTCCCGAAACACTCTGGCAGGATTACCGGTTTATCCGCACCAGGGATCGCATCTGGATGGTTGCGCCGGATATTGAGCGTGTACCGAAGGAAGGCTATTGTAATGCGGGCATATTACTGGCGGAAGAGAAATGGCAGGGCTGGAAAATGTTCAATGCCGGGGTTCAGTTGTTTGGTGACGCCGTAACCCGGAGAAGAATAGGACTTGATGCCGGCCAGATGCGTACTTTATTTGCTTATGGTTCGGTGTCCTGTGAAAATATTGCCAACGGTTATCATGCCCTGGAATGGCAGGGCAAACCTCTGGCAGTGGTTTATGCGGATACGGGTAATCTCAGATTGCGTATGCAGCACCCCCTGCGCCTGCCGGAGGTATTTTAGATTTTACGAGATACAAGCGATCCGTAATCAGGGTTTATGTACGTATTAAAATGTTACGACTTTAAAACTTCGGTTCATCAATCCAACATTCCAATAATCCGTTTCCCGGTATTTTATTATTCCATTTTCGACTTGCACAGGTTCGCTCAATTTATTAAATATTTTTCATTAACGCCGATAATATCAAATGGATTACAAAAACAGATTAAGAAGCGAAATTGAAAAAAAATGCAAGATTCTGGTATCTCCCCCGTAAGCCGATTTTTCGGGCCGCCCTGCTGATCGGGGTGATTACATTAATAGCAGCAGCACCGGCAGAAATATTTGAAGCGGAGCACAATCAACAATTTTCGACCTTCCGGGACTCCGTGTGGTCGGTGATTGTGACGATTTCCACCGCAGGGTACGGCGATAAGGCGCCGGTCACACCGATCGGCAGGGGAATCGGAGTGGTGATTATTTTTTTGGGCATGACCTCAAATTCAATTATCACCGCTACCATTGCCTCTATTTTTGTTACAAAAAGATAAGAGAGGGTAAGGGCTTGCAGGAAATAAAATTACGCAATCATGTGCTGATTTGCGGCTGGAATAACAACACTGAACAGATATTGACCACACTGGAACAGGATGAATCGTTTTCCCGGCCTGTGGTTTTAATTAATCAGCTCAATGAGGAAGGCATCGCCGAACTGCTAACGCATTTCAAAAAACTGGATGTCAGATTTGTGCGCGGCGATTTTACCCGTGAAAATATTTTAATCCGCGCTGCCGCCCAGAATGCTTATGCGGCGGTTATCCTGCCCGATACCGTAGCGAAAATTACCCGGGTCGGTGATGAACGCACCATTCTGACAACACTGTCCCTGAAAACAATCAATCCAAAAATTAAAGTCTACGCCCATATCCGTGACAGGGAAAATTTATCGCATCTGCGCAAAGCGCGCGCCGATGAAGTTATTGTCAGCGACGCCCATGCGGGTTATCTTCTGGCCAACTATATTGCCTCGCCCGGCGTCCCCCAGTTTGTGAAACAATTATTTTCCGGCGAATTTCCGGTACGTCTTAAGAGGCGGATGGCGACCAATGAAAAGAATGATTTGTTAGAAGTTTTGGAAAATGACGCCGAGACCGGCAGAATTGTCTATCGAAATATCGCCTGTGAGCTGGTGACGCGTTTACAAAAATCAAACCGGGATATCATGAAGTCAACCACGGCATTTACATTGGCATTGGAAGGGTGATAGCGTGTTCACTGTTGGATCGAATGCATTTAAAAGTTTCCTGGAATACTACGAATTCGTAATGGACCGCTATTTCCGAAGAACGCCGCCGGTACCCAGTAATCTCTACCTGAGCACCGATGTCGCCGCGGATCCGGAAATCAGGATCAAAGTCGCCGGGCATTGCAATTTTCCGACCATCATCAATACCCTGGCTAATGACGAGGATGAACGGGTTCGTGAAGCGGCACGCAAAAATCCTTACTGGCAGCTCATCGGCAGATTTCACGATATACTGGGCTTTGCCAAACGCGAACGCAAGGAATTTGCCCGCATCGAAGGTCAGCATAATTTGATTGTACTTTTGATGCTCGAGGTGGATGCCGACGTTATTTCGGAAGCTTTGAAAAATCCGGCCATGTCGATTAACATGCTGGCCCTGTTTTTGCGTTTTCTCAAAAAACGGGGCAAAGGCCGAAAGGATGAACAGATTTACGAAATCGGCTTAAACATCCTGAAGGAAAAACGGGAACAGATCATCAAAATATCTGAAATCCGCCGGGCTTCGCGGGAAAAGGAAAGCGCCAAACAACATACAGTCATTTTACAATATCTCAGCGATCAGGACCGGACCGTCCGTCAGGCGATTGCGATTCTTCTGAGCCGGCTGGATGCCAATACGATCCGTGATATTATTCATAAAAGTCTGGACGGTAATAATTTCGAAGCGCGACTCGACCACTTTCTGGCTCTTTCCGAGCTGAACCGGTTTTGCAAAAAGCGTGAAGAACTCAATCATATGTCGGTGAATTATCTGGATCTGCCGGCTAAAACCATCAAAGAAGGCCATTACAGATCCATTGCCGATTATTTCAATCAATTGCTCAATCAAAAACGGATCAAAATTATTGAGACCTGTGCCGAAGATGTAACCGATTTTGATAATATCATTATTCTCACTTATTGCCATGTGGATAGTGAAAAGCACCTGCAGCACCTGGCGGCGACCATTATGACCATCAATGAGCTGATCAATCTTGTGAAAGATTCTTCGACGCCGCGTAAAGTGTTCAATAAAGTCTTGCAGATTCTTTCCGGTCATTTTGATGAATCGATTGTCCAGGAAGTGCATCAGGTATACCACCGTGAAAGCAGCCGGCTTAAGGAAAGTCTCAAAGAAATGGAAATCAGCGTTCAGGCTTATTTTGATATCATTTTCCAGTCTCTGGGATACGACCAGATTAATGAGTATAAAAATGTAATACGCTCGATAGAAACCGCCGAAAAACAGATCGGTAAATTCGATAAGCTTATCGAATCCTATGTCGGTCGAAAATACAGGGATCTGGATACTGTTTTAAACGATGTGAAGTATGTTCTCAAAGAAAAGGCCAACGGGATTTACTTCGATACCAGTCCCCAGATGGTTAAAGAACTCGAATACATCGAATCACTGTTAGCGGAAATTTTTGAACTGAAAGAAATGGGCCTTTCCTCGCTGCGACCGGGTACGCCCGAGGATATTGAATCGGAAATGCGCGCCCGCGCCCGTACCATCTGGCAAAGCGCTATCAGTACCTATCTGGGCAGAATCAAAGACCTGTCCGAAATGATCCGTAAAAAATTATCTAAAATCGGTATTGAAGAAAATATCAGCGAACGTTTTGATCAGGAAATTCAGGCTGCCGTGGATGATATGGAGCGCGAGCACAAGAACCGGGTTCAGTGCCATCTTGAAATTCCCTGTAGAACATGCACCAAACGGGGCTGCGCCGCAGAACGCTTTTTAATCGAAACCCAGTTTTTCCTGCAGGAATATATCGATAATTTTACCGGCCAGGAAAAAGCCGCAAAATCCGCCTGATTGTTTTAAAGCTAATTTTTTTTTCTTTACTACTTGTATGTTTAAAGTTAAAAGATTTTTGTTAAAAAAAACGGGTCTATGTCGTTTTGTGTGGTTAAACCCGGGAGCGACTTCCGAATGCTGTGCTTGGCGGGGTAATGGGTTTGTCTATTCGATGTTTCTCTGTTTCGATAGCGACCCCG
>CAYXRA010000202.1:0-7585 GCA_964467525.1 uncultured Calditrichaceae bacterium | reverse complement strand
GATTTTAAACAGATGAAAGGAATGATTTTTATTCTGATTTTTGTTACATTCACGCATCGCGCAAAACTTTTCTGTTCATTTTATTAAATATCTGATTTATAGGGAATTATGTTGTAATGTTATATGTTGGTGTGATATTGTTAATCATTCTGATAGCTGCGGCTGCGGCGGGCGGATATTTGATTTATCGAAGAAAAATCCGCGAACAGACACTTGCCGTTCTGCTGAATCTTTCAAAAGATTACATCAAAAATTCCCGCAATATGGATAATCTTGACGCAATTCTGGAAGGTTTCCGCGATGCCGAACGGGCGCTTGATGAAGCCGAGGTTTATGCAACTGCCGAATCCGAGAAAGAACTTATAAACAATCTGAAAAAAGATTATCTCGATAAACGCAATCAGGCTGTTATTAATTTTTATAATACCCATATTAAATCGTTGCTGCAAAAAGCCCGGGGTTCCAATTCATTTGAAAATAAACTGCTGTACCTGAAAGAATGTAAAGCAATCGTAAAGGAAGGTATCTTTCATCTGCCGGAAGTAACCTTGTTCAAGATAAATAAGAGCATAGTGAAAACCCTTTATGAAAAAGCCACTTACGAAGCAAAGAAAAAAATGGAAAAAGGTATAAAAAAAGAAGCCCTGGCCATCTATGAAAATACGCTGTGGAACATACTTAATGATGACATTCCCAACGAGGATCTGCATAAAATGGATGAAATTCAAAAATTTATTACTAAAATCGAATCGCTCGAGGATGCACAACACCAATAAATCAACTTTAACTTTGCAACATATCTGATCACTGCCTAAATTATCCCATCATAAAATAATTATTAAACAAACAGCGTTATGATCGAATTGTACAATGTTTCCTTAAGCATTAATAAGAAACGCATACTGAGGCAGGTATCATTCCGTACCGTAAAAGGTGAGTTTGCCTATCTTGTCGGCCCGAGCGGCGCGGGAAAATCAACTATCCTCCGGCTTATCTATATGGATCTGTTCGCGGATGAAGGCATGACTATTGTCGATAAGTACAGTTCGGCAAAGATAAAACCGCGCGAAATACCGCACCTCAGGCGGCAGCTGGGGGTGGTTTTTCAGGATTTCAAGTTACTGCACGACCGTAATGTTTTTGAGAACGTTGCTTTTGCCCTGCGTGTTACCGGCGCTAAAATGAGCGATATCAAACGGAAAGTATTCCGCGTTCTGGCCCAGGTAAATCTCGGCCACAAACGCAATCATTATCCGAACGACCTTTCCGGCGGAGAGCAGCAGCGCGTGGCTATCGCCCGTGCGGTTGTAAACAATCCGTTTATTATCTTAGCCGATGAACCGACCGGAAATCTCGATGAAGACACATCCGATGAAATCATGCAAATTCTTGAAAAAATCAATCATCAGGGCACAGCCGTTCTGATGGCTACCCATAATCATTATCTGATCAATAAATTTCCGCACCGCATCATATCGGTTAAAGATGGAGAAATTACAAAGGAATGAGTTTTTGGTTTACGATCCGTGAAGGCTTTAAAGGATTTAAGCGCGCCAGGCTGGCCACAACCATAACCATTACATCACTGGCTTTTGCGCTTTTGCTCATTGGCTTGTTTATACTTTTTACTCTGAACATTAATCAGTGGATCGGTGACTTCCGCGCCCAAATTGAACTGGAAGTGTTTCTGGAGGCCCATTTGGATCAGGAACAGAGCATCGCCATAAAGGAAAAAATCGCCGGATTAGAAGGCATTAATTCCGTTAATCTTATAACGAAGGAGAAAGCAGCAGAGCGGTTTCAAAAAGAATTCGGGCGCAGCATTTATGACGTACTGGAGGGCAATCCCCTGCCGCCATCCTGTACGATCAGTCTGCAGCCCGGTTACCAGACTGCTTCGGAAGCCAATAAAATATCCCTGAAAATTGCCGCCATTGCCGGTGTGGATGAAGTTGTTTATAAACGCGATCTGCTCAATATTATCGATTATTATATTGAGCTGGTCTATCTGGTTATTGGGGCCATCGGATTAATTCTGATTATCATTGCCGTTATTCTGCTTAATAATACCATTCGCCTGACGATTCTGGCCCGCAAGGATATTATTGATATTATGAAACTTGTCGGGGCAACGGAAGCATTTATCCGGCGCCCGTTTTTTGTGGAAGGATTCATTCAGGGACTATTAGGAGGCATTGCCGCCAGTATATTGCTTTATCTGTCGGTTTCTCTGATAAAAGAAGTCGTGTATGGCGGCATTGTAAGCAGTACCGGAGTTTATGGTGTCATTATTCTTACCGGGATCCTGATCGGTATGATATCGAGCACTTTGAGCGTATCCAGGTATTTGCAGCGCTTGTAACTTTAACAACAGGTCCTTATCTAATCTTGACAGACGCTACCTGAAAATTTTAAATTTGAGGTTTAAGTAATAGTAACGGTGATCAGGGATGGAAACGTTAACGGTAAGGGAACAATTAATACTTCAGTTGATCGTGCATCAATTCATTTTAACTGCGAGGCCGGTTGGCTCATCTCAGGTGTACAGGAATGAACAGGTTGGATTGAGTCCTGCTTCCGTGCGCAAAATTATGGGTAAGCTGGAAGACAAAGGGCTGGTTTATCAGCCGCACACCTCGGCGGGACGGGTACCGACCACGGCAGGCTACAGGTTTTATGTTGATCAGCTTGTTAAAATGGATAATGTTAATGCGCGTCATAGCGAAAAAATTATCGAGACGGTAGAATCCTTTGACGGCGATGTTGAGAGCTTATCGGGAAAAATAGCCAACGTACTGGCACAAATTTCCCGCCAACTGAGTATTATTGTTTCACCAAGATTCTATGACGGGATATTCGACCGGATGCAAATTGTGCCGGTATCTTTGGATAAAGTTATGGTCATCATTTCCGTAAAGGAAGGTCAGGTTAAAACATTGCTTCTGGAAATGCACTACAAAATTGACCGAAGGGCGCTGGAGCGCGTTATCAGGAAAATAAATCAGCGTTTTCACGGCAAAACCCTGCGTGAAATTAAAAATTCCTTCTCCGATGTGATGGCCGATTTACGGAACGAAGAAACCGGATTAGTGCGTCTTTTTACGAATACGGCCGACCGCATGTTTGACTTTAGCCGTTATGAATATTTTACGCTGGACGGAACGACCAACATCATTAATCAACCGGAATTCTCCGATTTGGGTCGGTTTGCCACATTAATCGAATTGCTGGAAGATAAGAATATTGTCATCCATTTCATGGAGCAGAGAGAAATCCCGCCAGGCTTAAAAGTTACCATCGGCGAAGAGAATGCCGAGAAACAAATCAAGGATTGCAGCGTTATAACTTCCACTTATGAACTGGGCAGAATTTCGGGTATTGTGGGCGTTATCGGTCCGACCCGAATGGATTACGCCAAAATGATTCCTTTGGTAAATTTAACCGCCCGATTAATGACAAAAAAATTAAATTGAAAATTCTAAATGCAAATAGAGAAAGGTTTATTTGATCATGACAGATGTTAAAGAAGCTCTGAAAGAGAACGAAACAAAAGACAAGGAAAAACAGACTAAAAAAACTGAAAAGGAAAAATCAAAAGAGAAAACTACCAGAAAAAATAAAAACGCTGACAGCAAAGAAAAAAAGAAAATCAAAGAGCTTCAGGACAAAACAGAAGCCCTCGAACTTGAAAAAAATGCACTGAAAGATCAATATTTACGGAAAATTGCCGAGTTCGACAATTATAAGAAACGCACGGAGAAAGAGTTTTTAGCTCATCTGGAATTTGCAAACGAAGGATTAATAACAGAGTTATTACCGGTAATCGATGACTTCGAACGTTCACTGGATCATGCCGATAAAGATGAAAATAAGGATTCCTTAAAAGCAGGCATTGAGCTCATTTATAAAAAGTTTATGGCTGTATTAACAAAAAAGGGCCTGAAACCGATTGAAGCTGTCGGACAGGAATTTGATCCGGAAAAACACCAGGCATTACTGCAAGTAGACTCCGATGAATATGACAGCGGTTATGTGGTCGATGAACATCTTAAAGGCTATGCAATAAACAACAAAGTGATTCGACATTCACAGGTTCTGGTAAGTAAGTAAGGTGGTTCTATGTCTTCAAAAAGAGATTATTATGAAGTGCTTGGTATTGATAAAAATGCCAGCGCCGATGAGATAAAAAAAGCATATCGTAAACTTGCGGTCAAGTATCATCCTGATAAAAATCCGGATGATCAAAACGCGGAAGCAAAGTTTAAAGAAGTGGCCGAAGCCTATTCGGTTTTAAGCGATCCAAAAAAACGACAACAGTACGACCGGTTCGGTCATGCCGGCGCCGGACGCGGCGATTTTAGTGATTTCGGATTCGGTGGTTTTGATATTTCAGATGCCCTGCGCCAGTTTATGGAAGAAGGATTTGGCTTCGGTGATATCTTCGGCGGCGGTGCCCGCACATCCTCGCGAAGGGGACGGCGGGCAAGAAGACGCGGGACAGATCTGCAGGTACGACTGAAACTGAAGCTGGAAGAAATTGCCACTGGCGCGACTAAAAAAATCAAAATAAAAAAATACACCGGTTGCCCCGAATGCAACAGTTCGGGTTCGGCAAAATACAGCCGCACCGTAAGCTGTCCCGTTTGTCACGGTTCCGGTGAACTGCGCCAGGTATCACAGTCCCTCTTCGGACAAATGATTAACGTAACCGCATGTAACCGTTGCAACGGTGAAGGACAAATTATTGAAAATCCCTGTAAATCCTGTAACGGAGAGGGACGCGTACAGGATACAAAAACGATTGAAGTGCATGTCCCCGCAGGTGTATCATCCGGGAACTACATCCCGCTGGAAGGTGAAGGCAATGTCGGATTACGCGGCGGTCCGGCCGGCGACCTGATTGTATACATCGAGGAATTGAGCCATAATATTTTTGAGCGCCGCGGCAATGATGTGATCATGGTTTTGCCCATCAGTTTTCCGAAACTGGTACTTGGCACGACGGTACAAATTCCTACACTCACCGGCAAAGCTAAGCTCAATATTGCGCCCGGCACGCAGTCCGGAAAAATATTACGGATGCGCGGCAAAGGTATACCGCATCTGCACGGCGCCGGTATCGGAGACCAACTCGTACAAATTCAGGTTTATGTTCCCACAAAACTAAACAGTATTGAGAAAAAACTCATTACGGATTTATCCGAAAGCGAAAACCTGGATCCTGAGCAGGACGATCAAAAAAATATATTTGAGAAATTTAAAGAAGCCCTGAATCTATAATAAAATATTTTTGCCGGATCAAAGGCAATAAGTTACCCCTGTCCCGGAGTCAGAAAATCATTTCTGGCTCTGTTGCAGGAATTTCGTAAAGTAGAATAGCCTGTTCCCGGTTCTGGCGGCTCGGATTTGAAAGCAAACCATCCTCTCACAATGGAGACCATATGCTTAATCTGACAAAATCGGAACGCCGTGCTTTGCTTATCATAGGCATTGTTTTACTGGTCAGCGTAGTGTTTCAGTGGCTGCAACCCCGAAGCGAACATGCGGAAGTCTATGATTATTCCATGCAGGACAGCCTGTTCAAAGCCCTGTCCGAAGAAAGCTTCGATGTAAAACAAGACAGCAGCCTGCCTGTCCTGCCTGAGCACCATGATGCCAAAAAAAGTAAACCACCTGAAAAAAAGCTTCACTTAAAAAGTATTAATATCAACACCGCCACACAAAAAGAACTGCAACAATTACCCTACATCGGTCCCGTTACAGCAAATTCGATCATAGAATACCGCAACGAACACGGCCCTTTCAAATCAATTAAAGAACTGGACAACGTGAAACGCATCGGTCCGAAAACGATTGAACGCATTGGACCTTATGTTTATCTTGAAGAATCAGCCAAAGAATGAATCTTTTGCAGCAGAAGATCTATTGATCTAAACAACTCTTAATTTGATTTCATTAAATGCCCTAAAACACGCCGTCATATAATATCCGTTCGGCAACCTTTTCCGCTTCAGTTCTGTTTTTTAATATTGAAATTAAAGTCAACGCAAAAGGAATCGCCGTGCCAGCGCCGCGGCTTGTAATGATGTGACCATCGATAACAACAGGTTCTTCGAGATAGTGACTTTCTGTAAAAACTTCTTTTTCTTTGGGATAGCTGGTCAGGCGAACACCTTTGGTGATGCCGGCGGCATGCAACACGGTGGGCGCGGCGCATATGGCGGCCAGTTTCTTTTCAGCGGCATGACGCTGCTTTATCCATTCCAGTACCGTTTCATCCTTTTTCAGATTATTTGTGCCGGGCTGTCCGCCGGGTAAAATGAGCATATCGTATGGGATGGCATCCACGTCCTGATAGTAGACATCCGGTTTCAGGGTTACACTATGGCCGCCCGTGACATATTCCTTTTCCAGACCGGCAACGATAACCCCGACCTGCGCCCGCCGCAACAGATCGATGATGGTGACCGCTTCGGTCTCTTCAAATCCGGGCGCTAATAATACAAGTGCATTCGGCATATATCCTCCTCATAAACTAATGTTACTTCAACTTATCGGAATCTTATTCAATGAGTCGGGCAAAAGTTTATTATCTAAGTATTAGCCCATTTGCCTTGCAATCTTCCCCTTCGCAGCAATTTCGCCAACAACCTGTTGATTTTCAAACTTTTGCATTAATTTTCAATTATCTTTATTTTAAAATCCCTAAAGTTACTGAACAGGATATACCTATAGCATGATAAAAGCCTATTTTATTTCCGATCTGCATATCGGCGCCGATGAAAATCATGAAGAAGCGCGGAAGCAGTCGATTATTCTGAAATTCCTGGATAAGATTGCTGAGGACGCCACACACCTTTACATCGTCGGTGATTTGTTCGATTTCTGGTATGAATACAAACATGTTATTCCCAAACACTATTTCCCCTTCCTGCTTCGCTTCAGCAAAATGGTAAATAATGGTACGGAAATCTTTTATCTTGCCGGCAACCACGATTTTTATCTGGGTGAGTTTTTTGATCATACACTCGGTATTAAGACATTTAATGATGCTTATACTTTCACACTGGCCTCGAAACGATTCTACCTGTTTCATGGCGACGGAGTGGCTAAAAAGGACGTCGGATACCGTATTCTCAAAAAAATTTTGCGCAATCGCTTCAATCAAAAATTTTTCCGTCTGCTGCATCCGGACTGGGGTATCCCTTTTGCCCGGCTTGTTTCCGGCTCAAGCAGGCTGTACACCAACAATATAAATCTCCGCGATGAGAGCGATTACATTGACTTTGCCGAGGAAAAATTTAAAGAGGGCTTTGATTATGTGATAATGGGGCACCGTCACAATCCGCTGACCCATCAAAACGGCAGGCATGTTTATATCAATCTTGGCGACTGGATCCGGCGATTCAGCTACGCCGAATTCGACGGCAAACATATCGAATTGAAATATTTCCGGGATGATGAAGAATAATATCATGATATTCCATTTTTACCGTATCAGTGAATAATTGGTTCTATGTCGTTTTGTGTGGGTATTATACATCATACGCAGCAGTATAAAACAGCGGCGATATATTCAGGGATT
>CAYXRA010000201.1:2076-7628 GCA_964467525.1 uncultured Calditrichaceae bacterium | reverse complement strand
TCCAGCAGCTCGCGAACGCGTTCCAGAAACTGCGATCCCATCGCCCCGTCGATCAGGCGGTGATCGATGGTTAGTGAAAGATACATGATCGGGCGGATGGCAATGGCATCGTTAATAACCACCGGGCGTTTTTTAACCGCGCCGACGCCGAGAATCGCCACCTGCGGCTGATTGATGATCGGGAATCCGATCACTGTCCCATAGACCCCGAAATTGGATATGGAAAAAGTGCCGTTCTGCAATTCATCGGGATTCAGTTTTTTGTTTCTGGCCCGCGTGGCGATATCATTAATATTGCGCGCCAGGCCGAGCAGATTCTTTTCATCGGCGTTATAAATGTTGGGCACGATCAAACCCTTTTCCAGGGCCACGGCAATGCCGATATTAAAATATTTTTTAATTTTAATGTTTTCGCCTTCGAGGGAGGCATTGAGCATGGGAAATTCTTTCAGTGCACTGACCGTCGATTCCACGATGAAGGGCAGAAAGGACAGGCTGAATCCCTGCCGCGATTTGAACCGGTCTTTGTTATTTTCACGGATGGTGTGAACGGCCTGCATATCCACTTCGGTGTACAGGTTGACATGGGCCGAAGTTTTTTTGGAATGGATCATGTGTTCGGCGATGGACTTGCGCATGTTGTCCATCGGAATTGTCTCAACATCGCCGGCAGCCGGCACAGTAGGAAGGTTCGCTTCAAACGCCGGCCCTGCCGGTGCAGCTTCGGCCGCTTTTTCACGTTCATCGATGTACGCCAGCAGATCTTTTTTGGTAACCCTTCCGTTCAGTCCGCTGCCTTCAATTTGTTCCAGCTCGGACATGTCAATATCTTTGGAAGCGGCAATATTGAGAACCACCGGTGAATAAAATCGCTTGCCTTTGTCCTTTTTTTCAGGCTTCTTTGGTTTATCCGTATCCGCGGCTTTCTGTTCCGGTTTCTTTTCTTCTGTTTCGGATTTTTTAGTTTCAGTCGGTTGTTCAGCCGCTTCAGCAGCTTTCGTTTCGGTCTCGATAATTGCGATCGGTGCGCCCACTTCCAGGGTCTCATTTTCCTCGGCCAAAAACCTGACGATTTTGCCGGCGACCGGCGTGGGAATTTCCGAATCCACTTTATCGGTGCTGATCTCGACAATGATATCATCTTTCTCAATCTCATCACCAACGGATTTTAGCCATTTTACTATGGTACCCTCGGTAATTGATTCGCCCATTTTGGGCATCACCATTTCGAATTTCATATTAACCTCTGCTTATTTTCCTAATATGCTGCCAGTTCTTTCAGACTTTTTAAAATATCACCGGTTTGGGGCAGGGCGGCCTCTTCCAGCACCGGACTGAAAGGAATCGGTGTATGGGCGCCGGCCAGCCGTTTTACCGGACCGTCCAGATATTCGAAGGCGAACTCGGCAATATGAGAGGCGATTTCTCCGCCAAAACCCTGGTAACGCGTATCTTCGTGAGCGACCAGTACTTTACTGGTTTTTTTGATTGAAGCGATAATTGTCTCCGTATCCAGCGGCTGAACGGTGCGAATGTCGATCACCTCAACACTGATGCCTTCCTTTTCCAGTTGCCGGGCCGCTTCGATGGATTTTTGTACCAGCGCTCCCCAGGTAACCACGGTCATATCGCTGCCTTCACGCACCACCCGCGCTTTGCCGAATGGCAGCAGATACTCCGCATCCGGTTCGGGCGCTGCGGCATAACTCTGCCGGTAGAGTCCTTTGTGCTCAAGAAATAATACCGGATCATGTCCGCGGATGGCTGCTTTTAGTAAACCTTTGGCATCAGCGGCATTGGAAGGATAGGCAATTTTAAGTCCCGGCATGTGGGCAAAAAAGCCCTCGATGTTCTGCGAATGGCACAATCCGCCGTGGATGTATCCGCCAACGGGGACCCGAATCACAACCGGGGCAGACCAGAAATTATTGGATCGCCAGCGCATGGTGGTCAGCTCATTGCGAATCTGCATCATTGCCGTCCAGATGTAATCGCCGAACTGAATTTCAATCACCGGCTTAAGTCCGCGCACAGCCATGCCGATCGCCACACCGACGATACTGGATTCGGCCAGCGGGGCGTTGAAACAGCGGTCATTGCCAAATTCCGTGGACAGACCGGAGGTCGCGGTAAATACGCCGCCCTTGCCGTCGGCCACGTCCTGGCCGAAAACATACATTTTATTATTGATTTTCATTTCCTCTTTGAGGGCGTGATTAATGGTATCGACCATCACTGCTTTTTCACCGGACGGCTCATTTTTTTCAAACTGTAAATCTTTCGAATCTTCTTCCGGAGCGAACAGGAAATGATGCAGCGTTTCTTTTTCCGGCTGCTGTTGTGCTTCCGCCTCATCCGCAGCGGTATCTATTTCATTTTTATATTCTTTTCTTAATTTTTCAATTCTATCCTCTTCAATGAGTCCGGCTTTTAATAATTCATTTTCCAGAAAAGTTATGGGATCTTTTTCCTTGTCTTTTTCCAGTTCCTCGGGTTTGCGATATTTTTTTTGTGAATCAGATGAGGAGTGGGGCAAGAGACGAACGGTTTCGGCTTCGATGAGAGCCGGCCCTTTTCCTTTCCGGGCCTCCTGTAAGGCTTTTTTCATCGTTTTATAGGATTCGAAGAGATTGGTGCCGTCCACCTGATAGCGGTTCAGACCGGCATATCCGGCGGTGAATTTATACACCGAACCGCCGCTCATCTGTTCGGCAACGGAAACGGATATGGCGTACTTGTTGTTTTGAATGACAAAAATAACCGGCAGCTTGTCGCGCGATGCCCAGTTGAGCGCCTCGTGGAAATCGCCCTGACTGGTGGTCCCTTCGCCGGATGATACATAGACTACTTCATCGCTGTCATTTTTTCTGCTGGCCAGGGCGCTGCCTACGGCCTGCAGGTATTGGGTACCCGTCGGACTGGATTGGGATACGATGTGCTGTTTGAGATGGCCGTAATGATTGGGCATCTGCCTGCCGCCGGAGCTGGGGTCATCGGCGCGCGCTAAAAAATTGAGCAGCACTTCTTTGGGTGTTAAGCCGAACTGCAGAGCAAATGCAAGATCTCTGTAATAGGGATAAGCATAATCATGGGCCGGTTTCATGGCGTAGGCTGCCGCCGTTTGAATCGCTTCATGGCCGGCGGCCCCGATATGAAAGAAGCTTTTGCCCTGCTTGAGCATGGTTAACATTTTTTCATCTAACAGACGTGAAAGCAGCATATTTCTATATAATTTAAGCAACACGTCGCGGGACAGATTATGCAGAGAAGATTTCCTGGTCGATGATTTAGGCATTTCTTTTTGAATCTCCTGATTTTTTCAATTTCGCTCGTTCTTCGCCAGCGCGGCGTACCGCACAGTTCATGAATACATAGTCTTTGTAACTGGTCATCGGATCATATCCGGCGTTCATTCTGACTTTACAGGATTCCGATTTATCTTTTCCCTGCGGACAGGGCATATCGGGGAAAAGAGGGCACATACTTACATTTTCTTTGGACATCCTAACTCCTTGCAGGATTAATTCATATAAAAATTTAAATTTTTTTATATCCGCACTTCTTTAGTTAATCAATTCATAACAGACCGTCAGCCTTTTCCCGTCCCGGTTATTTTTTGAATAAGAGTCAGGAAATTCATCTGAAGGGTCAGTTAATGCCACAGTTCCGGATAAGTACCGTCTGTTAAGCGGACTTGCATTCCGACCAATAGTCGATTAACTAAAAATAGCGCTGTTTAATTCCGGTAAATATCTATGTTAAGAGGATACGAAAAAAAACAAACCTTCGCCAAAGAAAAGTACGCGGAAAAACAACAGTCGTGTCCCGGTTAGCCTCATGTGGTACAAATGATATACTTCTTTTATTGAATTGTTTAATTCGGCAAACTATGAATTCCAGAATATTTACTAACTCTTAATGCCGTATAGCCTGAATGATAATCCCTGCGCATGCTTCATGATGAAGATATGTGAATGAAAATGCCGGGTTGAATCTTTGTGAAGTAACTTTATTGTGTTGAGCCGGTTACACGGCGCAAGCCAGGTTAACATAACATGCCGATGACGTACCGGATATTGTATTTACTTTTAAATCAGGCTGTTCTCAACCAAATAATGGGAATTTAGACACAGTTAAAATTGTTTAGCAGAAAGCGCAGTTATTTTACCCATGAATTGCAGGATGATGTTACATACAAATTTTAATTATGCTGTCTGATTTTAGAAAAAAAGGGATTGTGGAAGAGAAACCACTAAGCATCCAAATAATTATCCATGGTTTTCTTATTTTCTCAGGTTTAATTAAAATGTTTGGATAAGCATGGATTTAACAGATCTTCTCAGCAGGTTTGATTTTTATCAAAAATTACATCAAGATACCCGGCATGAATTGGCAAAATCGTCCCGCGAGGCGGATTTAGAGAAGGGTACACATTTATTTTTCGATGAGGATGTTTGTAAAAATGTCGCCCTGCTGCTCAACGGCGAAATCCGGGTTTACAAGGTCAGTGATTCGGGTCGCGAAATTACGCTCTATCACGTTGAACCCGGTCAAACCTGCATGCTAAACGTCGCCAGTGCTCTTTCAGGGCGACCGGTCGGAGCCATCGCTGAAACTATTGACGACTGCCGGTTAATTCTCGTTCCCGGTTTTCTTTTAAAGGAAAAGACCACCAGCGATCCCTACCTGCAAAATTATATTTTTGATATTATTTCCGAGCGCCTGGTTTCGGTTATGGATCTGATCAGCGAAGTCGTTTTTCATAAGGTTGACATGCGCCTGCTGCAATTCCTCCGCGCACAATTCAAAGACAAAGACAGCATTCGCCTGACCCATGAACAAATTGCCGCAGAGCTGGGAACGGCCCGGGAAGTTGTGAGCCGGCTTTTACAGGATATCGCCCGGAAGGGAGCCATACAAACCGGCCGCGGCGAAATCCGCATTTTGAACCGCTCTTTGCTGTAATACATTCTCAATATATTCTCTGTGATAAAGTCACTGATTTTTTTAACCCGACAGGCTTATATTCAAACATCATCATTCAGGAGCACGTCCATCCCGCGTCTTGTGGGGATAGGATGCTTTTAGAAAAGGAAAGGACTAAATGATGAAAACAGTAAAACCGCAGCTTATTATTTTTTTCGTTTACATTTTTTTGGCATTTCGCCTTTCCGGAGAGGTCGTAACGGTTGATACGGGTTCTGATGATATCGACATCGATTCCTATAACGCAACCATTGCCGATCTGCCCGGCCCGGACGGACGGATCGGATTTTCAGAGGCGGTTATTGCCACGGACAATACGCCGGGCGTGGATACGATAGCTTTCGCCATTCCTGAGGATGAATGGACTTTACAATATCTCTACCCGGGATGTGCGGTCGTAAATTCATCTTATACCTTCTATTGGCGAACTTCCGATACCCTGATCATCGACGGCAGAACCCAGACCGACTTTACCGGCGATACCAATCCCGACGGCGCGGAAGTCGTACTTTACGGGGATACGTTCTACTTTAATCAAAGCGGGAGCGCCATGTACGGTATCCACG
>CAYXRA010000201.1:0-1976 GCA_964467525.1 uncultured Calditrichaceae bacterium | reverse complement strand
TACGGGGATACGTTCTACTTTAATCAAAGCGGGAGCGCCATGTACGGTATCCACGGCGGCGAAGTCCAGTTTTCGGATTCAGACAATATTATTAGATACAATACCGGCGGCATTAATCTCACCCTTTTCGACGGAGCCGGTACGCTGGTGCAGGATAACAACTGCGGTACGATAAAAATCGACCGGTCCAGTGACAATATAATTATTGGCAATACCATGAATCGGGTCAGAGTGCTGGGCTTTGGTGAGGAAAATCCTGCATCCGGTAACCGGATAGGCGGTCCGGAATCGGCGGATCGCAATTTCATCACCGGGTACGGTTCATGGAACAGCGAAGGCCTGCCGTCCGGAATGGCCATTCAGTTGGCCGACGCTGCCAATACGGTAATTGAGAACAACTGGATCGGGACTACAACGGATGGACTGGAAAAGGGCAATTCCGCCTGTACGCAAGGCATCAGTTTTGAGGGTTACAATCAAAACACGCTGATCAAAAACAACCGCATTGCCGGAATTCTTGGCGAAGGACGCAATCCGCACTGGGCGGGTTATGTTTTCGGCTGGGCCATAAACATCGGCGGCAGCGGCTCGGGCATAACTATTACGGGCAATACCGTCGGCCTGAATGCCAACGACGAACCGGTGCTCGGCAGCGTGCGTGGAATTGATGTTGGCGACGACCGTGCCTCGCAGGTGGAAGATATAACCATCGAAAACAATGTGATCGCCGGCCATCGCATCCAGGGGATTGTTGTCGGACATAACGTGCCGCAGGCGCGAATCAGCGCCAACAGCATTTATGAAAACGATGATTTGGGCATCGACCTCGTCACCACGAATTATGCAACCGGCGTCACTGAAAACGATCCGCTCGACGAAGATGACGGCGGCAACGGGCTGCAGAATTTCCCGGAAATAACTGATACTCTGAGCGATGGTCTCAATGTAAACCTATTTGGCGTGTTGCATAGTTATCCAAATTCGGAATTCACTATCGAATTTTTCGCTTCTCCGGAATTAGATCTTTCCGGATATGGTGAGGGCCGGCAGTACATCGGTTCCACATCTGTTATAACCGACGTCTCCGGAAATGGTGAATTTGAGACGTCATTTGCGGTTTCTGTGGATCCAACATGGATTGCTACCGCCACCGCAACTTTAGAGCCTCTGGGTGCCACCTCTGAATTTTCCGCGGGAGTCAATTTCACGGAACTGGTCAGTGATCTGGATGAAGGCGATATATTGCCGGATGAGATGCGCCTGATCGGTGCCTATCCCAACCCGTTTAATCCGCAGACCACCATTCACTATCAATTGCCCGCCGCAGGTCATTTGAAAATAGAAGTCTATGATGTTCTGGGCAGACGAGTACGCACACTGCTAAACGGGATGCAGGCCGCCGGAGAGCAGCGGATTACCTGGAACGGCCGGGACGATTCGGGCAACATTCTGCCCAGCGGCCTGTACATCGCAAGGTTGAATTATGGAAAAACGTTCCATAGCATCAAATTGATGCTGCTGAAATAAAAAAACCAATAAAACCATAACGGAGAATTTTAAATGAATCAAAATGTAGGCAAAGCAGATAAGACGTTACGGATTATAGTCGGTGTGGCCGCCATTGCCGCCGGTATCTATTTTCAAAGCTGGTGGGGTGCGCTGGGACTGATTCCTTTGGCGACATCGTTCATGGGCTGGTGCCCGCTATATGCGCCATTCAAAATTTCCACCCGCTCTGTTCAAAAAGAAGAGGCTTGATCCGTATAAAAAAGGCTGTCTCATGGGACAGCCTTTTTTCTTTTACTGTTGGTTAATCTGACGATTGTTATTAACGGTAATTAGCTTGTTATTGATGCCAACTTCAACCTCATCGGCACAGTTTTTTTATCCAGTGACGGAGTCAACGATACACTCGTAATAATTTGTATTGACAACCTACCAATCGCCTATCCATTA
The DNA here is from genome assembly GCA_964467525.1 of uncultured Calditrichaceae bacterium. GTDB lineage: Bacteria > Calditrichota > Calditrichia > Calditrichales > Calditrichaceae > CAYXRA01. The sequence continues at coordinate 20 of CAYXRA010000201.1, read as the reverse complement.
TAAAGATACATCAAAATTCT
>CAYXRA010000200.1:0-7642 GCA_964467525.1 uncultured Calditrichaceae bacterium | reverse complement strand
ACGGTGTTAAGTGTGTATAAAGATCAGCCCGCGAGCGGGGGAGGGGATACAGGGGTGAGGGAGATTTTTTAGCAGTTTTTAAAATTTACCCCAAGGGATCCCGCTCGGGCGGGACAAATATTTTTGGTTAGTATTTAAATTCGGGTTATTGCAATGAATAGAAGAATTATTTTTTTAATTATCATTCTCATTTATCCTATTGCCGCCTGCTCTGACGCGCAGCGCATCATAATGGACGGCTTTTTCGATGACTGGCAGTCGGTTCAGTTAGCGCACATTGACGAAAGCGGCGATGCCAGGATGGGATCGGTCGATTTCGGTAAACTATGGATAACCAATGATGACCGCTATCTGTTTCTGCGTATTGAATTAGAAAAGGAAATCAATCTGCAGAATGATAATGCATTAGCCATTTATCTTGATACGGATAACAATGCCGCGACCGGTTTTGATATCAATGGTATCGGGGCGGAGCTGGAATGGCAGTTCGGTAACCGGCAGGGCACATTTCACTTTGAAAATAAGGCTAATGATATCCGGCAAAATCAGGTAAAAATTGTGACGGCGCCGACCGTAACCGATACCCAGTTTGAGATTGCCTTCGATCGCAGTGCAGAAATTTCAGCGGGACAACCATTGTACCAAAGCAGTACGATTAAGGTTGTTCTCAAAGATATGGCCGAAGGCGGCGATATGTTGCCGGAAGCGGGCCAAATCGTTCGTTACACCTTTGATGATGCGCCACCGCCGCAGAGGGAAAGTATTTCAATAAAACGCGGAAAATCATCACATTTGCGTCTTTTAACTTATAATGTCTTGCGTGATAATTTCTTCAGGGAAGATAAATACGATCAGTATCAACGGATTCTCAGTGCCGTGAAACCGGACATCATCGGTTTTGAAGAAATTTATGATCACAGCGCCGCGGAAACGGCCGCATTGGTGGAAAAAATTTTACCCACCGGCCGGCCCGATCAATGGTATAACGCCAAGGTTGATCCGGATATTATTACGGTGAGTCTGTACCCGATTCTGGATACCCATCCCATTGACGGCAACGGCGCTTTTCTTATCGATTTGCGTCCCGACTATGATTCGCAATTGTTACTCATTGTTGCCCATCCGCCCAGCGGATCGAGTAATGATCGCCGCCAAAAGGAAATCGATGCCATCATGGCTTTTATTCGTGATGTTAAAAACAACAGCGCTCCGATGACTGTCGAATCAAACACACCGATTATTATTATGGGCGATATGAATCTGGTCGGTTACGCCCAACAAGTCAAAACGCTGCTGACCGGCGATATTGTCAATCAGGATAGGTATGGCGCCCCGTTTACACCCGACTGGGACGGCGGTCCTTTTCAGGATCTGATGCCCCCGCACACCGATCTGCCCATGACCTTCACCTGGTATGATGAAGGCAGTTCTTTCAGTCCGGGCCGGCTGGATTACATCGTGTACAGCGGCAGCGTATTGAAAAGCCACAATGAATTCGTTTTGTTCACGCCGGCGATGCCCGCCGATACACTGGCAAAATATAAGTTGCAGGCGGATGACGTCACAGAAGCTTCCGATCATCTGCCGGTCGTCGGTGATTTTTCGCTGAAAGCGCCCAATGACCTGCAGCGTACGGATGCCCGTACTCAAAAAAGGACATTGACAGTAGAAAATTATCCCAATCCTTTTAATGGTTCGACGAACATTCTGATGTATTTAAATGCGGCGCAGTTCGTAAGTGTGAATATTTATAATCTCCATGGCCAAAAACTGGAAAGCGTTACCAATCGTTATTTACCGGCCGGGGAGCATAAAATTCTTTATCAGGCAGATAACCTGGCCAGCGGTATTTATTATTATGTCATTCAAACCGTATCCCGGACGGTTAGTGGTAAAATGATCCTGTTGCGATAAATCTATTTTTGCAAGGATTGGAGCGAAAGGATACTCCAAATACAGAAGTATTTTATCAGTTCAGATTCCGGTATCCTGGAATTTTTGGTAATGGTTGTAACATTCTTTTTCTCTGCCGGGTACGATCCGCGATCCTTCGAGGGGACCTGAACCGGCAGTGATTACGGTATTCTGGCCTTCATCCTCACCGTCATCATAATAAATAACAACCCAGTCATGGGTTTTATTCAGGTCATGTGCGCGGGCTGAGTTGGAGTACAGCACGGTAAAAGTCCAGCCCTGCTTTTGGGTATTCATAACCGGCAGCCATTTTTTTCGCTCCGGATTGAAGCGCTTCGGGGCAATTTTTCTTAATTCATTTTTTGCTGCTTTTTCACGGTACAGTTTGTCAATTTCGAGCAGCAGCGCTACATCAGGCTGATCTGCTTCAGTACTTTTTTCCCGGGCTTTAGACCGTCCTCTTCGGCTGAGCATGCCTGCCAAAGCATCCCTGATCCCGGATATTTTAGACGCCCCCAGTCCTTCGACTTCCTTTAAGCGGCCGTTATGGGCAGCCATTTCAAGCTCGGGTAAAGAATCGATATCTAACTGTGAATGAATCCTGGCAGCCAGCTTTTCGCCTATCCCCGGAACCTTGCTGATTATGCGTTCCGGAGATAATTTACTTTCCAGACGGTCTAATAATTTCAGATGTCCGGTTTTAACGATTTCCCGGATCGATGCCGCCAGCCTGTTGCCGATGCCGGGTATATCCTGCAAACCGTCTTTGCCTTTTTCTGATAAGATATCGGAAACCGGCTTTTTCATTTTACGAATGGCTTCCGCGGCATTCCTGTAGCTGCGAACTCTGAAGGGATTGCCGTCCTGCAACTCCAGCAGTTCGGCCGCCTCATCAAGGAGTTCGGCAATTTTTAAATTTAAAGTCATTTCATAAATACCGGACTTAGATTAAAATCTGTAAATTGCGGCAACGGGACTGTCTTCAGGTAATTTTTCTTTTTCCAAAATAATTACCCGGCCATTGTGTTTCAGGGTTTCTATCGCAGCGAAATTAATTAACTCGATACTCTGCCCGGCATTTTCATCAATTGTCACATTGTTTTGATCGGGATCATAGTAGCCCCGGCAGTTTGCTTCGGGATTGATAAATAAGGCATCAACCCGCTGATTAACAGCGCTTTTAACAATATCCCTGCAATCAACAGATGTTTTTTGACCGCCGCGTTTTTCAAAAAATGCGTTCAATAAGTTATGTTTTTCCTGTTCTATAATTGTACTCATTACGGCCCATCCGGTCTGCTGCAAAACATCATCCTTTAAATCATCAGGATTTTTGTCAATAGTTTTGTCGAACAGTTTGCCATAGGTGTTGGCTTCTTTATACAAAGGCGTCAGTTCCTCCAGTCCAATCAAAATAAGCATTGCATTGTCATCATCCATTTTTTGATAATAGCCGTTTTCCCGCAGTCTGTTGTCTGCCATATTAAAGAATCTTTGAATATCCTTTTTATGGCGTGAAGCATCGGAGCCGGTTCCCTGGCCGTGAAAAACAGCCGATCGTTTTCCGGCGCCGGCTGTTCCGGTATGATATTGCAGGGATTTTTCCGGATCTTCATACTGAAGCATTTCCTCAATTGACGTGGGCACTTTCGGCAAATCAATCTGCTCGATCTGATAACGGGTGCAGCGATAAAGACGCAGGTTGTTTTGACTCAGAGCAAGCAGATAAAAGATCTTATTCTCGGTTAAGGCTTTAATCAGCGGTTTAATGTAGAATTGGTCGCCCAAATGGATATATTCATTCGGTTCATAGGGCAGTTTAAAATAATATCCCGAATCTTTGGACAAGCACAGAGCCAATCCCTGATCCTGGTGCTGCCAGAAAAGATTGTCATCGATCATATCCTTTACCGGTTGAAGCAATGGATTTATTTCTCTGTCCTTCAGGCCTGTATTGCGGAGCTTATCTTCCGCTTTGCCAACCAAATTTTTGAATCGGATGGCATTTTGTTTTACCTCCTTGCCAGATCGAATGGCAGGCATGTATATTGAAATACAAGGAGGCGATGGATTTTCGATCAGCGACTCAATTGTATTCAGTTCAGATATATTCATGAAAATTATCCTTTCTGTTTCTTTGGTTTTGACATGCTTTAATTATTTTAAAGTTATGCCCAGCCATGAACTTTTAATTAATCTCCGCGCTTAAAAAATGAAGCGCCGAATTTATACAATTGCCCGATGACAAACGGAATCAGGCTCATTCCGATGATTAACAGCCAGCCATTAGTTCCGGGCTGTTCAATTTTTAATACTTTGCCAAGCCATGGGATAACAACCGTGCTGATCAGAAGCAGTGTGCATAATAAAATCGCACCCCAAACGAAGGGGTTTCTAATAACATCATTTTTGAACAGCGTTGAATTTGTATCACGCATATTGAAAACATGCCATAAACGCGCAAAGCCCAGCGTTAAAAATGAAATGGTGATGGCCCGCATGTCGGAATAGCCAAACCATTTAAGCGCAATGATCAATGCGCCCAGAACGACAAGGGCAATGAGTACACCGTACAAACCGATACCCCACCAGTGTCCACGGGTCATAATCGGTTCGCTTGCATCGCGGGGCGGCTTTTTCATAATGCCGGATTCGCCTTCACCGACCCCCAGTGCCAGAGCGGGGAATACATCAAGAATCATATTGATAAACAGGATTTGCAGCGGCAGCAACGGCAGGGGCAGCCCGAAGGCGGAAGCAACGGCAACCGCAACCACCTCCCCGACATTCCCGGAAAGTAAAAATAAAACGAATTTGCGGATATTGTTAAAAATAACCCTGCCGAATCGCACAGCGACCAGAATGGAAGAAAAGGCATCGTCCTTAAGAATCATGTCCGCGGATTCGCGGGCGACCTGCGTACCCCGCTGACCCATTGCAATCCCTATATCCGCTTTTTTCAGTGCCGGAGCATCGTTCACTCCGTCACCAGTCATTGCAACGATTGCGTTATTATTCTGATGAATGTCAATTATATTGAGTTTTTGTTCGGGACTGACTCTGGCAAAAATGGCCGTTTCCAGAACCTGTTGACGTTCGGATTCCGAAAAAGTATGCTGTTCTTTTAGATTCCTGCCCTGAATAATTCCGGGTTCGGTATCGCCGGTAAGCTTAATCTGCTTGGCAATATTTTTAGCCGTATTGGCCTGATCACCGGTAACCATGATTACCCGGATTCCGGCATTGCTGCATTCGTCAATCGCGGCGGAAATTTCTTCCCTGGGCGGATCCTTCAATCCTACAAGCGCCAGGAAAGTCAGATTAGTGTATGGTTCTTCTTCCTTTGATTCAGCATCTCTTTCGGCTATTGCGAGCATCCGCAAACCGCGGCCGGCGAGGGTTTCATTTTTTGTTAGCAAAGTTTCTTTAGTATTATCATCCAATTCCTTTACTTGATTATTAATGCGTATTTTTGCTGCATGTTCTATGATTGCTTCAGGAGCGCCTTTGACAGCAATGTAGTATGTACCATTCGATTCATGATAGGTGGCCATCATTTTGGTATCGGGCTGGAAAGCCACTTCGCGCGCCTCGGGCAATTCATCTAACAGGTCATCCCTGTCAATTTTAGCCTTCAATCCAAGCTGGAGCAGGGCGACTTCAAGCGGATCACCAATTCCCTCATGCTTATCATTCAATGATGCATTATTACACAGTACGCCGACCCTGACTATTTTTTGCAAAAGATCATTTTTATTGATGTTAACCGGCTTATCATTCTCAAAAAAAGCAGTCTCGGATTCAGCGTCGCTTTTTTCTCCCGCCACTTCGTATTCCTGCGCTCCGGTCAGAATACGGGTAACCGTCATCTTGTTTTCAGTAAGGGTGCCGGTTTTATCTGAAATAATAACATTGGTGGCGCCGAGGGTTTCGACGGATGCCAGCTTATTGATCAGGGCGTTCCTCCTGGCCATGCGCAGCATACCCCGGGCCAGGGCCACGGTAGCTACAATCGGCAAACCTTCCGGTATGGCAGCCACAGCCAGGGCGATGGCCGTTTCCACCATCAGGAATAGATCTTTGCCGCGAATGATCCCGATAACCGCAACTGCTGCGGCGACACTTAAGGTAAGCCAGATTAATTTGTGTGCCAGCTTGTCCAGCCTTTTTTCCAAAGGCGTAACTTCTTCTTCGGCCCCGGCTACCAGACGACTGATTTTACCCAATTCCGTTTCCATTCCGATGGAAGTGACCACGCCCATCCCGGATCCGTTGGTAATTGCCGTGCCTTTGAACAGCATATTTTTCCGTTCGGCAATTTCCAAATCTCCATCCAGTGTTTCAGCAGTTTTTGATACGGGCAGGGATTCACCGGTCAGTGCAGATTCATCAGCCTGTATTTTATTGGCTTCGATCAGCCGCATATCCGCGGATACCACATCACCGCTATCCAAAACGACGATGTCACCCGGAACAAGGAACTCGGCTGTAATTGTCTTGACGCTGCCGTTGCGTTTAACCGTAGCATCGGTTTTACTCATTTCCCTTAATGCTTCCATCGATCGTACGGCACGGATTTCTGTAAAAAATCCGATGGCGGCAGTCAAAATAATTACAACAATTATCGCTATGCCATCGATGGTTTCACCCAATCCCAGCGATAAAGCCGTCGCGGCAGCCAGCAATAACATAATGGGATTTTCGAACTGATTGATGAGAATTGACCAGGCAGACTTCGGCTTCTTCCCCTTCAGCAGGTTTTTACCGTGTTTTTGGCGGTACGATCTGACCTGACTTTCCGACAACCCATCATCCGCGGAAACGTCGAATATTTTCAGTATTTCTTCGCTGGATTGCTTCCAGGGATTTTTATTCGCCATATGTGTATCCGGACCTGTAATTATTCTGGTTAAGTGCTTGGAATAAGGGTATTTATATTTGCCTTGAACAAAACCGGCATAAAATAGAAAATGGATTCAGAATTCGGGCATATCTTTTTTGTAACAGATATGCCCCGGGAATTTTGAATATCTGCCATATTTATGGTAAACAAAATCTATGCCGCGTCCTCAATTTTAGCTGCCATGATAAAATCATTTTCGCTTAAACCGCTAATTGCATGTGTGGTTAAAGCGACACTTACTTTATTGAATTCTACCGTGAAGTCCGGGTGATGGCCTTCATTTTCAGCAATATCGGCCATTCGGTTTACGAATTTCATGGCTGCTTTAAAGTCATCGAACTCAAATTGTTTTTTGATTTTATGGGTATCGCTTCGATCTATTTTCCAGGAAGGTACTTCCTTGTTCAATTCATCTGCTTTGCTTTCGGGTAATGGATCCACATCGCCTTCACATGGTAGACATTTTTTTTCGGTTAAACGCACTGCTCATCCTCCTTTTCAGTTTATATTTATTATGTTTTAGGTTCAATAAGTATGCCATCAAATATTTAATGTCCATAAATTCAATTATAATAATGTATTAAGTTGCGAAGTGGATTGAGAGTAAAATTGGAAATTGTTCCTGTATTCATGAAATGAAAGTAAATGTGCATATATGGTACTGACATTTAATGTTGCACCAGGATTATGTAAAATTACTGCACACACACATTTTAAAACTTTAATCCGGATTCACTCCCCGGAATATCAATATAAAATGAAAGATTAACACTAACCAAAAATATTTGTCCCGCCCGAGCGGGATCCCTTGGGGTAAATTTTAAA
>CAYXRA010000199.1:0-7651 GCA_964467525.1 uncultured Calditrichaceae bacterium | reverse complement strand
CCGGCATTTTCGTTGTCAAAGGAAGAATATAATGGTCTGAACTTTGATTAATGTGATTTTGTGATGGGCTATGATTTTGAGAGTGCATTTAATCATAAAATCATTTAATCATGAAAATCACAGTTCAGACAATGGGAAAAAATGATGAGCAGCATCAACAAAGAATACAAATATTCGGAATTAACGTCCAAAATCATCGGCTGCGCTATGAAGGTGCTTATTGAATTGGAAGACGTGCATTTGGCTCAGGCCATTAATTATCTGGAAGCCTACAATATGGAAGTTGGCTTGCTGATCAATTTTGGCAGTAAAAGTTTACAGTTTAAAAGAGTGCAAAATGTCTGAACTTTGATTAATGTGATTTTATGATGGACTATGATTTTGAGAGTGCATTTAATCATGTAATCAATTAATCAGGTAAATCACAGTTCAGACAATGGATTAGGATTATGAGCAGTATAAAAAAAGAATACAAATATTCGGAATTAACGTCTAAAATCATTGGCTGCGCTATGAAGGTGCATTCAACTCTGGGCAACGGGTTCCAGGAAGTGATTTATCAGCGGGCGCTGGCCATTGAAATGACAAAACAGGGGCTTTCATTTGTTCGGGAAATGGAAATGCCCATCTATTATGACGAGCAGCAGATCGGCACCCGGCGGGTTGACTTTTTTGTGGAAGATAAAATTATGGTCGAGTTGAAGGCACTTATTGAATTGGAAGACGTGCATTTGGCTCAGGCCATTAATTATCTGGAAGCCTACAATATGGAAATCGGCTTGCTGATTAATTTTGGCAGCAAAAGTTTACAGTTTAAGAGAGTGCAAAACAAACTCTGATTATTTTGATTTTATGATGAACTATGATTTTTGAGGATCGAAATCCTATAATCATTTAATCAGGGCAATCATAGTTCAGACTTTTTGTGATGGACTATGATTTTGAGAGTGAATTTAATCATGTAATCAATTAATCAGGCGAATCATAGTTCAGACAATGGGAAAGTGAATTATGAAAAATTCTGAAATTATTTTATACACTACCCCGCAGGGCAATGTTAAGGTGGAAGTGCTGGTGCGGGAAGAGACGGTTTGGCTGACCATAAATAAAATGGCTGAACTGTTCGGGGCAACCAAACAAAATATTACGCTACATCTTAAAAATATATATGAAGAAGGTGAATTAAGAGAATCAACAACTTGTAAGGATTTCTTACAAGTTCAAATAGAAGGAAACCTGGAAGTTAAGCGTAATCAAAAATTTTATAATTTGGATGCAATTATATCCGTTGGCTATCGAGTTAAATCAAAAACTGCAACGCAATTCCGCATCCGGGTCAACAAAACATTAAAGGAATATATCAGCAAAGGTTTTGTACTTGATGACGTGCACTTAAAACAGGGTGGTACACTTTTCGGAAAGGATTATTTTGATGAATTGCCGGAACGCAACTGCGAAATCCGCTGCGGTTGCTAAAACAATTGCTGAAAAAGAATATGAAAAATTTCGTGTAATTCAGGACAAAAAATACATATCCGATTTTGACGAAGAAGTAAAAAAGCTAAAGAAGCGAAGAAAATGACCGCGGCCGGTAAATCCATTGAAGACGCAGGAATCAAATAAATTCCGCCTGTGGGAAGGATCGGGTTTCATTTTCAAAAAAAATCAAAAAATTTAAATTTTTTATTGTTTTTTTCATATAAAACATTTATAATTCCAATACCTAATTAACTTCGTTAGTTTGCAATGTTTTTTCGTAATCGTTTACTGTGGTGTGCATGATTAGAAATTTTAAAGGGCTTTATTTGGAAGACCGCAGGATGACATTGGTTGCAATTCGGGTTTGAAGAATTTTATATAAAGTTTTAAACGGATATTTTGTTTTTTTGTGGAGGCATTATGAAAAAATTTTTACTGGTCTGTCTTTTTATCCTTTTTACATCAAACTTACTTTTTGCTCAATCGACATTGTCAGCCGGAGATATCGCCATAATTGGATTTAACTTTGATAATCCCGATGAGTTTGCATTTGTTGCCCTTATTGACCTGGAAAGCGGAACACAGATCAATTTTACGGATAACGGTTGGCAGGCATCCGGTTCTTTCAGAGGCGGTGAAGGAACCGATACGTGGACAGCTTCATCAGCTATTTCTGCCGGAACGATTGTTACAGTAAATCCCAGCAGTATGGCACTCTCATCAAGTGGGGATCAAATTTTAGCTTATCAGGGAACGGAAGAAAGTCCAACATTTATTTACGCGTTAAATAGCGAAGGTACCGGCTGGCAGTCAGACGCAACCAGCTCAAACACCTCAGCGTTGCCAACCGGCTTAACCAATGGCAGTACGGCTATTGCTCTGGATGAGATCGATAATTCGGTCTATGATATGAGTACTACCGAAGGAACGCAAAATGAACTGTTAACGGCCATAAGTAATACCAGTAATTGGTCGGGAAGTGATTCTGAAAGACAAACCATGCCCAGCGGATCATTCACAGTTACCCAAGGTACGACCACCACCGTCCAGTTTACCGCATCGTCCGCATCCGTAAGCGAAGGCAGCGGCACGTACAATCTGGATGTTTCCATCACCAATCCCGACGGCATTAACGACACCAGCGCGGATGTGGTTTTGATCAGCGGATCGGCAGCCGATATCGATAACTACACGACTCAAAGCGTCACCTTCCCGGCGGGCAGCAGTGATAATCAGACCGTTACGATTACCATTACCGATGATTCTGAAGTTGAGGGAAACGAAACGCTGACCTTTGAATTGCAGAATGTCACTGGCGGCAACAGCGCCGCGGCCGGCACGCCCAGCCAGTTTGATTTAACTATTGAAGATAATGACCTGCCCAATGCCTGGATCAACGAAATTCATTATGATAACGACGGTACGGATGAAAATGAGGGCGTGGAAGTGGTGATTGAAAATCCAGGGAGTTATACACTAGCTGATTTTACTGTGACCTTATATAACGGTAGTGGAGGCAGTTCGTACGATACTAAAACGATTAACAATTTTACCAGTGGGAATACCGAGGGTAACTTCACGCTATATTATTATGCCTATCCTGAAAATGGGATACAAAATGGTCCCGACGGTATCGCTCTGGATTATAAAGGCAACCTGATTCAGTTTTTGAGTTATGAGGGAAATTTTGCAGCAACTGACGGTCCGGCAAATGGCCAGACAAGTACTGATATTGGGGTTGAAGAAACCGGAAGCACGCTTTCCACTCAATCCATGCAGCTTACCGGAAACGGCACCCAATATTCCGATTTTACCTGGCAGGCTGATTTAACCCAAACCTGGGGCACGCAGAATGATGGCGGCGATCAATCCCTTCCCGTGGAATTAACCACCTTCGCCGCTTTTGCCGGTGACGGCCAAATAATCCTGCGCTGGCAAACGGCCTCGGAAATCAACAACGCCGGATTTATTATCCTGCGCAGTACGGAAGAACTGAGCGGCTATAAGCAGGTTGATTCTTACCGGGATAATCCCGATCTGAAAGGGGCGGGCACGACTTCCGCGGAAAATAACTACAACTGGATCGACCGCAATGTCAGCAATAATCTGACTTACTGGTACAAACTGGTCGATGTGGATATCAACGGCCGGCGCACCGAACACGGACCGGTGGCGGCGGCGCCGGGCGCGGAAAACAGCGAAATCAATCAAATGCAGGGCGTGTTGCCCGAAAAATTCGATCTCCGGCAGAATTATCCCAATCCCTTCAATCCCCAAACCAGTGTGCGCTTCGATCTGCCGATGATAGATGACGGCATGCTGTATGTGCGGCTGGAAATTTTCGATCTCGTGGGGCGGAAAGTACGTACATTGATTAGCGGCGAGATACCCTGCGGCAGTTACACCGTGCGCTGGAACGGTCTGAACGAACAGGGCCGGCCGCTGCCTTCGGGCATTTATTTTTACCGTCTGGCTACGGCGCATTACAGCAAATCCAGAAAGATGGTGCTGGCGCGCTAATAATCAGTTAGTAAAAACAAGTTATGATCTTTACGCCCTGAATTACATAAATACTACCGGAAAGCACCGTGATCTGCCGCTTTTCGTTTAACGGGGAACGGCAGTGCGGTTGGATCAATGAAATCTGTCACACGTTTTTTGTCTGTAGAGGTAGTTGTCAGTTTATAAATAATCTTTGTTTTTAAAAATGAATACTTATATTCAACTATCAGACTATACTTGGAAAATATTTAATTTTTTGGGATTGAGACATAATTTTAATTATTCAAATCGGTTTGTGTTTGAAATGCTATTTTCCTGAACTTCTGAGAATTTTCGGAAAAGATTATAAACATTAAAATCCGGTTTTTTTAATTGACATAATTATAGGAGGATCTAAGATGAATAGTGTACAGGTGTTTCTTAGGTGTTCATTTATAATTATACTATCCCTACCCGCCATTTTATGGTCAAAAGAAAGTGTTCAGACAAAGCAGCAAATAATTACAGCGCCGGCCGCGGGCGATAAAGTGATTTATTCTCTTTCCAATATCAATAACTGGGCCTATTGGATTTGGCACGACGGCAAATCCGCGCTTAATCCTTACGGCGGGTTATCAGGAAGCAACTACCCGCGGGAAACAGCAAACAGCATTTTTGCCGATGGCATTGTCTGGGGCGGATTCGTACAGGACACCAATTTTATTGATTCGGCGCAGGGTGATCTCAGAATTGGGGGCTGTACTTATAGCAATGCTACCCAACCCGGCTGGTGGGGCGCTGATCCGCAAAATCAACGGGCCAGAGTTTATCGCATCCGCTGTGACTGGCAATATCTAAATCATGAATCGGTCCTGCTGGATGCTGCCGAGCAAAATAATATCAAAATAGAAGAAGTGACGGAGGATATGACCCGGGCAATCATCGATCAGTATGCGGAGGACTGGCAAAACTGGCCGGTCGATTTGGGCGCGCCTTTTGTCGATGCGGACGGCGACGGTGTCTATACTGAGCATATTGACCAGCCGGGCATTGCCAATGCCGCACAGGTACTCTGGTTTGTTACGAATGACGGGGATCGAAGTCTGACTGAGCGTTTGTTCGGATCGGAGCCGATAGGGCTCGAAATACAGACCACCATTTGGTCCTATACTTCCGGTCCTTTTGCGGATATGGTTTTTAAAAGATATGTGCTGATAAATAAAGCGGATTATGCGGTTGATTCGATGTATATTGCCCAGTGGAGCGATCCGGATATCGGTGATTATGCAGATGACCTGGTCGGTTGTGATATCGATCTTGAAATGGGTTTTGCTTACAATGGATTTGCCGATGATGAAGTTTTCAGTCAATTTGAATTTACCCCGCCGGCGGTCGGTTACCGATTAATAGCCGGTCCGCATGTCTACACCGGAAATCAACAGGATACGGCCATATTTAATTTCAGAAGAAATCCCGGATATAAAAACTTGGATTTAAGCTCCTTTTCCTATCTGGTACCGACTGAGTCTCCTCTGGGAAATTATGAAACTATGTTTAGATGGTATAATATACTAAGGGGATTTAAACCGACAGCAGATATCGATAATCCGCAAAGTTACCGGAAGGGCAGCGGCATGGATGAAGGCAAACCAACGAAATTCCCACTGAACGGAGATCCTTATGATGATCCCTATGGCGTATATGGCGATGTGGATGGGCAGGGTAATAATTTACCGCCGGGAGAGCGGCGTATGATACTTTCTACAGGACCCTTCGATTTGCATCCGGGCGAAACACAGGAAGTTATATGGGTTCTTGGAGGTGCAACCGGGAAAACAAATCTTCATTCGCTGCAAATGTTAAAAAACACTATGAATCAGCCTGCTTCTGCCATACTTAATTTCAGTTTACCATTTGCCACACTCTGCCGGTATGATAAGAAATTCCCTGATACATCAACAACCGAACTGGAAATTGCCGTTCAGATAAAAAATAGTACCAATATATTATTGCCAATACTAGAATTTAAATCTCTGTCAGATAAAGAATCCGATTTTACGCTTGAACTATTTAATGATGGCAATCATGGCGATCAGGATGCCGGTGATGATATTTGGGGGAATGTCGCCAATATCGAAAATAAAAAACATCCTTATCATATTAATCTGTTGATTGTTAACGGACAGGACACTATTCGAAACCGACTGCTTCGGAGAATTACACTTAGAAAATCACCGGTCCTCAAAAACTACAGGGTTGTCTGGGAAAATGGACGGCAGGATAATTTCATTAATCATAACGAGAAAGTGCATCTTGCCTTTGACGTTCGTAACTCCGATCAGATAAATAGCATTAACGAAATAAAAGTATTATCGGATATAGACCAGGAATTCACTGTTAATATCGCTCCCGCGGGTTTATTGGATGATGGTTCGGTATATCTGACTATGATTGCCCCCGCGGATGGAGACTCGGTGTTGGTGAATTATAATATCATATTTGATGATAACATAAAAGAAGTTTCTGTAAAACTACCATTGGTAGATTGGAATACGTCACCGTCTTGGAGCGATACGCTTGATGTCATCAATATTAGACGGCCCAAATTTCTAAATGTTCTTCCGATAATAGCTGATGCATCGATAATAACCGGTCATCAGTACGAAATAACGTTTTGCAGAAATAATGCTTCGGAATTGGTGTGGAATTTACAGGACCTGAACACTGAAGAAATTAAGTTGTCGGAACAATTTCTGCCGGAAAGCCCGGTTATGGATTTCCCCGTGGTCGATGGAATTGAGTGGAAAATCTATAATCCGGAGGAAGGCATTCGGGCCATCGTTGAAGAGGATTCGGATGGAAATATTCTTGATCCTAATGTGTCGATTGGAATTCCCGGTTATTCGGGTATTAGTACGGGGACGACCGGTTACATCGTCAGTAATCGCGCCGGACAGGTTAATTTATTCCACGATTTTGACCGGGATTTTGATCGTTTTGATTACTGGGAATGTGATGATTTTGAAATTAATTTCAGAAGCTCATCATTAACCTGGGATTATATAACAGAAGAGGTGCATTTTAGCGGCGAAGACGGTTCGCCCACGTATGCCCCTTTTGCCGTATTTCGTCATAAGGCTGATACCCGGGAAAAAATACGGCTTTTTGCGGGTTACTGGGATTCGGATGGAAACGGCGTCTGGAATATGCCGATCGATGAAAATGGTGATTACCAATGGCAATGTCCGGTAACTAATGCAGGCTCCTACGAACCGATCTACTGCTGGCAGGGATATGATGTTTATGGAAATGAAAAGAATTATGATCCGGTGCTAAACGGAGGCTATATTTTTGACAATAGTCTTTTTAAATCAGCCAGAACAACGTGGGGTAGCAGTTATGGCAATTTCAATTATCCGATTGTCACTGCTACATTGTTTGCCATGTATCTGTCGGATGCAACATTGCCCTATGGCAATAAGGTGATGTTCTATACAAATAAAATATTTGATGTTAAGGACACCCTGCACGTGCAGGCCGTGGTTAACCTGGAAACAGGTCAGGGCAATCCGATCACCGATTTCCATCTCAGCCAGAATTATCCCAATCCTTTTAATCCCACGACCAACATTGATGTAAGCCTGCCCCATAGCGCTGAGGTTAAACTGGACGTGTTTAATGTGTTGGGGCA
>CAYXRA010000198.1:0-7713 GCA_964467525.1 uncultured Calditrichaceae bacterium | reverse complement strand
CATCATCATCCCCAAATACACCGAAAAAATCAGGCGACCATTGAAATGATGGATAAAGCTCCGTATTTTTCCAGTCGCTTCCCGGAATCAACATCAGGCCCATCGGTCCAGGAGCAGTTCCGTCTGCGCCCCCCGGGTCATCTTCAAAAAGGCACATATTCAAATCCTCGTTGTAGGAAACGCGGTCATCCGAACTGCCGAAGGCATTGACCATAGCTTGAATATCGCCAACTTTTGATTGATTTGACACCGTCATATATAGGCCTAAAATATCCTGACGAACCGGAATTAAATAGTAAGTCCATAGAATAACATCTTTGAGCGGGCCGGAAGACCAGTTGTTAACGGTCTGTATTATATCAATATTCAATGGTATATGATCAGCATTATTCGGCAGGATTTTATAATCACTGTAACGACAAACCAGGTCCTGGTCCGAGATTGCTGTATATCCGGGCCAGTAAATATCAGAATTACCTTCTTCATCGCTGCCCCCAATATCGATCGTATCACCCTGAGAGACTACCCAAATCGTATCCCAGGGAGCGCTCGAAGGCCACGCCTCGTTAGGGTCGGTAATATGGGCAGTTTCATCAGGCAAGATGCCGCCGATATACAGCAGGAACCTGCTCACATGTTCAATACCGCTACCAGCCGGATATTCACAACTTACCAATCCGGGATAATCCGTCGTTTTGTCACCACTCCATTTATACATGCGGTTCCTGTTAATAACCAGTTGTCGGACTGATCCCGCCGTTGTCAGCTTCCAATCATTTGTAGCGGTCTCTATCTGAGCACGCAGATTTTCAGCATCAAGAAGAACAATTGAGAATAATATCAAAATAATTTTAAGGGAATTTTTTTTCATAATTTTCCTCAAAACTCAGCAATAAATCTTTAAGATTACCATTTGACTTCGACAAAAAGCTCGACATGGCGACCGACACCAAATCGTCTGGGAGTGAGCAGACGATACATTTCATAATAATCATACTGTAAATAGGGATTACCCTGTGCTTCTTTGGTGTCACCATATTCGTAAGGTTCTCCGGTCCAACGATTAAATCCGTTATAGACATTTACATTATATTGATTGAACAGATTATCAACATCAAATCCCAATACGAAGTTAATCTGCTTATATTTAAAACCTTTTTCTATTTTCAGGTCAGTTCGTGAAAATGTCGGTCCTGTATCCGTATTGTATAAACGTTCCTCTTCGGCACGATCAAGCGTTCCGGGCGTATACGGTCGACCGGTATTGAAACGGGATAGCCAGGTAATATTCCAATTATCCGGTATTTTTATCCCAAATATTTTCGGATGCTGATCAGGCCGCACACTGATATTGCCCTGAAAAACGACACTGTGACGTACATCCCAGTTCAAACGTCTTTCCCTTATCGGATTCGGAAAATTATCCAGCGAACGACGATAATCATCAAATGCAGAAGATGAATATCCTTTGGCCCACTGAATACTGTATGTCAGTCTTCCCCCGAGGTAATTCGAAGTCTGTTTACGTAATTCGAACTCCAGACCGCGTGCCCTGGAATATCCCGTATTATCATGAAGATAAACATTTCCATATTTTGCAGCCAGTGTTGTTGATCCTATACTACCTGCCGTTTCATTGGTGTAGCTTTTAATATCGATAGCTAAATCATGTCTTAACTGATGTGTTGTTCCGAATTCAAATTTAACTGTTTTTTCGAAGTCGAGATGCGGATTACCGACAAAACCTCCGGAATACGGATCGCGAATATAATTATCGACACCGGGTGCTTTATTAAAATGGCCATAGGAGAAGTATATTGTAGTCTCCGTGGAAATCGGAAAAGAAACGCCCAAACGTGGATCGAGTTGATAGTGGATTGTCGGCCAGTCGGACTCCAGCCCGGTTGCTTCTTCCCATTGATTTTTCCAGGCTTTATCCGTGGTAGGATCACCGGGACGAAACCAGTCCAGTCTAAGCCCGGCATTAATAATCAGGCTCTCAATCTCAAATTTATCGGTCAGATAGAATCCACCACTCATAGGATTACCTTCAACAACCCAGCGCCGCAATCCAAAGGCTTTATATGGTCCGCGGGGCTCCGGTACTTCATCCTCTTTCAGATATAAATAATGTCCGTATGGTGATAGGGCCAATCCTCCGCTACTGATCGTCAGATTATAAAGATCTTTATAGTCGTATGTAAAACCGAATTTGAGCAGATGGTACTTGTGAATTTGTGAAGTGAAGTCAAACTGCAGCCTGTAAACTTCATTCTCCTCAACAGACCAGGGTGTTTCATACCCCCTATCATTATAAAAGCCGGTCTGAGGATCGCGCTGCGGATACTGAATTGAGCTATATACTGTATCCTCGGTAACTACCCAGAAGTCTCTGGGATTTTTACCATTGAGCGAATTTTGATAATCCAGATATGTATAACCGAAATTGAGTTTGTAAAAGGAACTGTTGGACAGTGTGTGATTAATCGCCCAGTTCGCCATCAATGAATTGCGCTTGTATTCAGAAGTATGATCCGGGTAGTCCTTCCAGGCCCAGCTAAAACGACTATATTTTTTCCATGAGCTACGGTAGGACAACGTCGATTTAAATTTGTTACTCAATTTATGATCCAAACGAAGATTAAATTTACCTTCATTATCCTGCCGTTCCTTAAGGAATACAAGATCATTGTCACCAAAAGGTATTTCCAGTAAATCACCTCTCGTTCGGTGGTTGTTATTTTCTGTATTCGTTCGATCCAGAGTGTAAGTGACAAAGTAATTAAATTCTCCCGGAACATTCAGCCCCAGTACCTGACCTTTTTTGAACAGCGGGCCGCTTAAATTGAATGCCAAACGCTGTTTATCGAATGATTCTCCCCATATTCCGATTTCATCGCTGCGATACTCGAAGTTTCCATGAACTTTGCGACTGCCTGATTTAGTGGTAATATTGATAATTCCGGACTGGGTCTGTCCATACTCGGCACTGAATGCACCGGTGATGATTTCGATACTCTCAATTTCTTCTTTATTAAGATCCATGATATCAAAGCCGCCATACACCGGATGTGATGCCGGAACACCGTCTATCAAAATCAAAGCGTCACCACCGCTGCTTCCGCGAATATTGAGACCCACAAGACTGGGATCACGTGTTTCAAGCTGCAGTCCTTCTCCCAGGTCTATCGATTGCACCTCCGTATCCATAACGATTCCCGCTTGCATGGCCATGATATCCGAAACATTTTCAATTCCCGGTGTTCCATTGATTTCGTCGCCCGAGATTGACCGCCGTGTTGAAGTGATATCATGCTGTACCATTACTTTTTCAGCAACGACTTCAATCGTTTCCGATTCAATAAGTTCGGAGGTCAGATCAAAGTTGATTTTGGTAGTCAGGTCTACCCTGACCTCCACCTGCTTTATAGTCAGATTATGGTAACCAACATAAGAGGCAACAATTGTGTACTCACCGGGTGGAACCTGCAAAATGAAATAATAACCATCAAGATCGGTGGATGCGCCCAAATTAAGTCCTTCAATCACAACATTAGCCCCAACCAGTGGTTCGCCCGTATTTTTATCCCTGACAAGTCCGGTTATTTTGCCTGTATTTGCCGCCAGTGCGGGAAGAAGTCCCAGGCAGAAAGCCAGAATAAAAATTGTTAAAACCAATTTATTTAGGAATATTTTCATAATCATTACCTGGTTCAAAATTTTAGTAGCCAAGTTCAGTTAATAATTCCCGTCCCATAATTTTGGCATGTTCAGTTTTAATGAAAAACATGGGGAATCCAAGAATTGCCACATTGAAACTGGTTCCGTTATAGATCAAGGCGCAAACCGTTCCGGTGAATTCCGGTAAACGCGAATCGGGAGGATTATTATACCGGTAAAGACTGTTTGTAAAACCAGCGCGCTCAGTTATAATATTGACCTGTGATAATTTACCACTATAGGGAAAACCCTGAAGCTTATCCGCGTCCACCTCAACGTCGCTAAAACCAAGTTGACCACTGGCACCTGAAAAATCACCGGGAAAGTAGGGTGTCTCCTGAACCGAAACGATGTGGAGATAATCGCGCACAAAGGTACCTTCTTCAAATGTTACACCGTTCTCGAAATCCTTTTCAAAATCAAAGGATTTTAGGACACGCCAGCCACTTAAAATAAGATCTCCGCCGACATTCATATAATCCTGCAGGTATTCTTCAAAAAATGCGAAACCATGTGGCGCCGATGCAGGGCGATTATCAGCATGCCAGATCACCAACTTATATTTTCCAAGCAGTGACCTGGGTGGGAGCGGATCACCGCGTAACTCGTGATAACGGTAATCCCACCAGTCTGCCTCATCATCAACACCGAAGATATCCGCATAAAAACTGTCTACATGAGCATCTGAGGCCTTGAGTTGGGATGGAAAATCGCTTTCCAGAGTTTCATCAATAATAAGTATATCTTTTTCAAAGGTTGCCTCTACCAGTTCAACGGTAACGGAATCGCCTTTTGAGCTGGTAATATTTGTATTATCTCTGGCGGTAATTCTGATCACATGATTTCCATTTAAAGGCTCACTGAACATATCAGGAGTTATATACAGTGTCGTATCAGTAGTCCAGGTCCAGTCACCATCGTCAACTGACCATGCATATTCCACAATTTCACCGTCAGCATCACTACCTTCAAATGAAAGCTCCACACCCCACCACCAGTCTGTAACCTCATTGATAGCAAACGCCTGCTGCCCGTCCAAGGGTTTCAGAATTTTTACGTCCGGTGGTATCGTCTGAATGGTATAAAACGTCTTAACTGCCGGCGTAGGGTCTACAGTATCATCATTATCAACACTTCGGACTTCGAACTCCTGTTCGTTTAACACATCTTTCGAATTGAAGGCAATGGTTACTTTATTTTCCGTAGTAAATTGCCAATCTTCCGTGATTTGCTCACCTGTAGTCAGATAAGTAGTTCTATAACGGTATTCATACCCTTTGATAAAACCGTCTTCATCACCACCATCCCATTGTAGCTCTACCAGGGCAAACAGCGTATCCCGGTTAACCGGAATGTTGGCAATTGTTGTTGTGGGCGCCTGATTTGGATACTCTGAGGATGTGGTTTGTCTACATGATATTATCCACCACAAACTCATTAATAGTAAAACCGAGATAACCATCAGTCCGATTATTTTTTGTTTAAGCATCATTTGGTCTGTACGCTTTCTTTTTAAAATGCACCGGCATCTCTTACACTAACGATTTCAATCCGCGGCTTAAAAAGGTAGACATCACGATATCGGCTGACCGATTGAAATGGCTTGATGCGCAGATTAATTTCTGTAATCTGGTTTTCCTGAACACTAAAATTATGATTAAGATTTTGTAATGAACTTTCATCTGCTGGTTTCGTAACCGGAATTTCCAGCCCGCCGACTGCATATCCGTAAGTCAATAAAAGGTAATTCGATCTGATACCGAATTGGATATGTGTATAATCCTGAGGCGGAACCAGCGATTCAAAGATGATAAACTTTTCATAACCACCACTCGATTGCTTTAATAAATTATAATTATGATCACGGGGGAAATATTCTTGGCGGTTCTGAAAAAGCACACTGTAAATAGAATCAAAATATGCTTTCCCCTGAAAAATAAGGACATGCATGCTATCACCGGGCTGAGTATAAATTGTATCCTTCACAATCACAATCATAGTGTCTGCAGGATCGGATTGCAGTGTTACACGTAATAAACCGGGATCAGGTGAGGCATCAATACCTGTAGAGCAAAAAGATAATATCAGAATTATTAATGTCGAAAGGACAATTTTAATTCCCGTTTTCAGAAAAGGAAATCGCATTTCATCACCTTAAGTAACTTAATGAATCAATTATTCTCATAGTTCATATCATAAACTTTGGTTAAAATGGTTGCTTTTTTTGTTAACCGATTAACCGAAATTGCCTCAGCCTTATTCAGCTTAGGAAATATACGGGGCTCCCTTACGAAGCCCCGCATTACCGATTTATTTAATCATCAGCATTTTACGTACTTTCAGAAAGTTACCGCTTTTTGTTCTGAGCTGGTAAAAGTATACACCACTGGCAACGCTACGGCCCTGTTGATTGCGGCCATCCCAACTTACCTGATATTTGCCGGCATTAAATTCCTTATCAGTTAATGTTCTGACCTGCCTGCCTAAAACATCATAGATTTTTAGGATAACATGCTCACTTTTTGGCAGTGAAAAATTTATCTTGGTCGTTGGATTAAACGGATTCGGATAATTTTGGGCCAAATCATATATGAGCGGTGCCTGTTCGATTTCATCATACAGAGCTGTTGGCGGATAAGTTAGTGAATAGTTGTAGTACATGAAATTGTCAATCTTACCTTTGAACAATTTTTCGTTGGGTGAACTACCTATATGGAATGGTGTACTGGGTACAACCAAAGCATGTTCATTCGTTTCCAGAGCTAAACCTGATTCAGAGAGCACCTGACTCTGAGCATCCATTAATTGTCCGAATAAAGTATCAGCAGCAAACTCAAACCTGAAATGATACCATTTATCAAGCTCAATTTCCGGATCAAAATTCAGTTCCGTTTGTGCCAGACTGCCCAGTGAATCAATCACATGACGGGTTCGTAATTTATTGTTTACCACCATTAATTGAAAATGGGGTTGATGCCATGCTTCCAATCCATCTTTTGATACAATCCGCGTCCAGGTGGAGTTTTCCTCATCAAACTTAAACCAGAAATCAACCGTATATTGCTCACCCACCTGAAAAGTTGCCGGACTCACCTTGATATAGCCTCTGTTACAATCAAGCGAATAAGATCCGGCTGCTGCATCGTCAGAATAGGCCGGCGTATCAACCTGAACGATGGTATTATCAAACATGGTTGTATCGCTGAAACTGCCGGAAGGACCATCCTCAAAATCAAGTGCAAGGGTTACCGTACGAATATCCGGATCGATCCAGGCGAAAGCCAGGAATTCATCATCCATCAGAGCTCTTTCAGGATTAGTTCCGACCTGCCCGGTTTCATTCGTTGCTTTGACATAATATACAACTTTTTTACCATTTTCCTGTCCGGGAATCGTTGCCGTGTAAGTAACATCATCGATGGCACCCATGGTCATAGTCTGCCAGCCATCACCCACATCATAAACCAATTCAACCTTTGATACGCCCAATCCGGAGGAAGCAAGCGTGGCCATTATTTCAACTTCTGTATTAGGCAACTGATTCGGTGGTACCGTGACACTGGAAATTTCCGGTGGCAATGTAAATAAGGGGTAATTATAAGCTTTGATATTATCGATTTTATAATGAGCCATATTGGTAATCTCGGCCTGACCAAGACGCCCAAAATAAAGTGATCCAACAGATAACGAACGCTGATCTAACTGCGCCTCATAAGCCTCTGCTGCATCGTATTTTCTTAAATCAAGGAGCTGACCGTTTTCATCATTAAACATTATAATGTAAGTGCTGTCACTCCTGCCGAATCGAATCTGAATCCATTTGTTAAGCGGATCTTCCACGGCGCCCCAAGTCTGAATGATGCCACCCGTACCTGCTGTTCTGAATCCATCCCCGTACTCCGGTCCGGCAAACACTTCGAAGTCTTCAAATCCACCCTTGTTCATAAACCAATGACGCGAATACGGAAATTCACTCGCTTTGAACCAGAATTC
>CAYXRA010000197.1:0-7815 GCA_964467525.1 uncultured Calditrichaceae bacterium | reverse complement strand
TGTATTGGTTCAGTCAAAAATGGAATTTTAATATGATCAAGTGCTATGAGTTATTCCCCAAAGATTAAGGAGGAAAATCATGGCCAGAAGAATAGTTAAACGCTTCACCCCGGAGCAAAAGTTAAAGATTGTAAAAGAAGGTTTATTACCTGATGTTCGGGTTGCAGAACTCTGCCGTTATTACGATATTTATCCAACAGATTATTACCGTTGGAAAAAATTAGTGGAGTGTTCTATGATTGATGGTTTGCAACCCAAAAAGAAGAAAGAGAAGCCTTTAAGCAAAAGAGAAAGGGAGCTCTTAAAAGAGAATGAACGCCTACAAGCCGTAATTATTCAGCTTACTAAGGAGCATTTGGAACTAAAAAAAAAAGATCAGGGATCGGATTAAAATCCAGATTTTCCGGAAAAGAGAAAGCAGATATACTAGATTTCATCGAACATATTAATGACTTGACTGGATTGGATAAGAAGAAGATGTTAAGGTTACTTGGCTTAAAATCATCAACATATTATAACTGGTGTCATCGTCGGTACGATAATAGTTTAACGGATGCCAGGCCATTAGGGCAGAATCCTTATCGATTATTAGACTGGGAGAAAGAAACCATTCGCGATTTTTATATTGAAAATCAGGAAAAGGGTTATCGCCGGATTACCTATATGATGATAGATCAGGACATCGTATATACAAGTCCGTCAACGGTTTACAGGTACTTAAAGCGTGCGGGATTGCTTATGCGCTGGGCCGAGCCGCGCACACTTGGGCCAAGGCCGTCACTACCTACAGCGCCCAACCAGAAATGGCATACGGATTTAATGATTTTAGAAATTGACGGAATAAACTATTACTATCAGGGTATCATAGATGCTTACAGCCGCTATATCATTGCCTGGGATATTCATGCGGAAGGAACAGCCTTAAATACCAGTCTACTTTTACAGGAAGCTTATGATAAGTCCCCTGAAGACATCTGTCCGATAGTTATCGCGGATAATGGTCCTGAATTTATTGGCAAAGAATTTCGTGAAATAATAAAAGTACATCAAGGCAAAGACGTTCGTATTTCTGCTTACCATCCCCAGAGTAACGGGATAGAAGAACGCTTTCATCGCACTTTAAGAGAAGAAGGATTAAATCGTTATAAAAATCTGATAGAGGCAAAGCAGAAAGTTGGTAAATGGATTGAATATTATAACAAATGCAGATTACATTCATCCATAGATTATATGCCGCCGGAAATCTGGCATTTTGGTAATCCAAAAGCCCTGGAAAATGAAAGAAAATTGAAAGTTAAAAAAGCAAAAAGAGAACGTCATTTAGAGAATATGAAACTAGCAAGTTAACAAGAATTCATAGCACTAGATCCAGCTCAAAATTCCAAAAGGCTGGGAGGCAGAACAGATGAAGTGACTATGAAGCTTACCGCCACGGTATTCAGTTATGATGAATATATTCGTTTTCATCAATAAAAAAGTGCAGGCCGATTTCCCGCAAATGCGGACAATCATCAAAGAGAATCATCCGGCCCTATTCGATTTTACCCAAAAAGCAGAACTATATTCTTTATTCAATCAAAGTTATCAATGGCTTGACCGGCCGCTTGATCACAATACGATGTTAAAAAGAGAAGGGGGATGAACAAGTTCCTCTCTTTTCAATAGAGGGATTTTCCCAAAGGGATGCCCTCGGCAAGGATGAGTTGACTTTAAAATTTCCCCCAAGGGATCCCGCTCGGGCGGGACAAATATTTTTGGTTAGTATTTTTTATCCCCTTATTGCATTCATTTATGTTCGGCGACATTCCCAAAGAGATGCTCATTCCTTGAAAGGCGTTCTGACAAAAGGAACCATACGCTTCAATACGCGTATGTTTGAATATTGCTGGCATAAGCACTATATTGGCTGAAAATAGTCCATTGCCACCAATAAAACGCCATCCCGATTATTTCATAAATGGGAGGAACTATGTATGATTAAACATTTTGTTATTTTCTGTGTTATTTTATTGTTCAATATTTCCTGTATTTCAAGCCGGCAAAAGACTTATGAGGAAGTAGAGTTAAGCGATGCATCCGCTCCGCGCAGCTTCGCTATACTGCCTTTCGAGGAACCGGAGAACAATCCATATACGCTCGATCGAATGCGGGAAGCATTGATCTTTGCCTTTCTGGAAAAAGGTTATTCTGTTCAGACCGATGCTGCCGTATGGGATAGTCTGCAAAATGAACTCGATTATCGAATCTATAATCTGAATGAAGACCAGGCTTCTGAGGTTGCCCGGCATTTGAAAGTGGATATGCTTATTTTCGGAACAGCCGATTTTAAAAGCGGATTCTCTTCAACGCGGCCCTCGGGAATATACCGTCAAAAGGTTATAGAGAAACCGATTATCATTAAGGCATTCGATGTACCATCGCAGACAATTTTATTAAGGGAACGCGTACGCAGCCGGGAAGACTGGGGTTTGGATCATTCTGAAAAAAATTTGCGTGATATCGCTATCGAATTTGTGAATAAACTTAAATCGATGGGCTATATTCCCTGATCAGAGCGCATATAAAAAAAGGCTGCCGGATCGCTTTCCGGCAGCCTTTTTTAAATTTCTATCGAGGATTAATCGATATTTGGGTTATTGGCCCTTTCACGGCGAGTTATGGGCAAGTAACGCCAGGTTCCGGCACCCAGGTGCCAGCGATCCAGACGGTGCTGGTCAACCAGGCGGGTTCCTTTAGTGAATAACTCTTTTTCGCGTTCCACATAAAGCCCTTCCAAATCAATCGAACCTAACGCAGAAATATTATGCGAAGCCCGAACGGCATTGACCAAAGTCAGGGCATCGCCACTTCCCTGCCCGCGTAAAATCATTTCGGCACGGATCAGGTTATTTTCCTGCCAGGTTAATGCATCAATCGGGGAACCCTGTTCTTCATAAAAAGCCTGACGGAAGTAGCTTCCGTAAGGCTGCACCGCATTGGGATCGATAGCCGCGACAGGCAAAATTAATATCCGGTTGGCCTCTTCAGGATCATCATCGATATAGTCTTTAAAACGGAAATCCACACCAATCTGGGTGCGCCCGGCGCCGGCAAACCCCCACCAACCATTAGACAGGTCGGGACTGTAGAGTGCCTGAAAAGGTGCGTCACCTTCCACCATACCCTGATTGGCCTGGGTGGCTGCGCTGGCATAATTTTTTAAGGCCAGATAGCACCTGGCTAGCCAACTGCGCACAATCCGGGTTTCAGCATCACCGGAAACATACGCCAAAGCCTCTTCAAATTTTTCAATGGCCAGGGCATACATATCCGTCGAGGGGATAAAAGGTCCGTTATCAATAACCCCGCCACCCTGGGTTTCTGTCAATCCGAAATAAGAAGCATAGAAATAGCGAGCAATACCACCATATAAATAGCCGGTGAAAAGCCCTTCGTTTTTTAATGCAGAGTCCGGATTCACTTCATTGGTGCGGCGAACCAAATCATCGGCAAAAAACCGTAATTCACCAAGGGGATTAAATACAGCATCCACCGAATTATTGTCCAGCTCAATGACACCTTCATTGATTTCCTGATAAGATGGGAAGGATGCTCCCTGCAAATTGGCCGAGTAAATCAATTCGTCGGATAATAGACCGCCAATAAAATTGATATCATCCTGTACCTGTGCGTATTTGGTTTTAACACCGACGATCACAAAATTTATTTGCTTTTCAGTGGATAGACGCTCATCTTCCACGGCTTCGATCAATGGATCAACATTGGTTACGTAGTCTTCACAAGCATTAAAAAAGATGAATGCCAGGAAGAGCATAATAAAAACGCGTGTTGGATTTTTCATAATTATAGTTCTCCTTTTGCCTTATAATGATACTCTTAACCAGAAGTTAAATGTTTTGGGATTCTGCAGGGTAAGGAAATCAATTCCGCGCGACAAGCTGCGCGCACCGGCAAAATTAACCTCCGGATCGGCACCTTCATATTTGGTGGTCATCCATAGATTTCTTGCCGAAAAACCGATCATGATGTCATCGACCAATTTATAGGCAGGAAACATGTTAAGAATATCGCGGAAACTATAGCTAATACTAATTTCACGAAGTTTAAAGAAATCTCCATCCTGAATGTAATTGCCGTCATGACGCCAATCCAGAAAAGCGAACTCGGTAGCTGCGGCTTCATATTCCGTCGTACCTGGTGTCAGACGGGTAACAACGGTATCTACCGGAATCAAACCACCGACGCTCGTTTTACCAGCCAAATCCAACTGATTAGCCAGTTCGTTGAAGCGTGGATTATTGCCCAAACGGGTCGGGAACTGAGCGGTATAATTAAAAACCTTATGTCCCAAACCCCAGTCGATTAAAGCATAAAAACGGAAGTTCTTCAGAAAACGAAAATTCAAGGAAAATGATCCACTGTACTTGGGAATCGGATTACCGAAATCCTCACGCTCATCCGAAATTAAGGTCGAACTGTAGGTTCCGTCGGCATTGAAATCAGGCCCTAAAACACGATTCACATGGAATTCATGTTTAGGTAGACCTTCTTTTATGACATTGACATCAAAGCCGTCGTAAATCGGCTGAGCGCCGCCGAGATCGGTTACTTCGTTGGTCTGGAAGTTCCATATAAAATTCATATCCAATTCAAAATTACGAGATCTGTAAGGAGTAGACTGGATCAGAGTTTCGTAACCGGAGCTTTCCATGGCGCCGATATTGAAAGGAATGGAACTGGCTGTAAAACCGGTCGAGGGCGACTCTTCCAGTCCGACGATGGAGTTGGTGGCAAATTGGCGGTAATAGGAAAATTCGATCGCGTAGTTAGTAAACACCTCGGTCTCGAATCCAATTTCGAATTCTTTAATACGTTCCGGTTCGATTTCCGCATTTCCGATACTGGAAATGAAGGCTCCGGCGCCATAGCCACCGCTTTGGGCACGCCACAAAATAGGTATGGGATCACGTGATCCGGGTAATTGACCGCTTTCGCCGTATGCTAAGCGTAGTTTCAGCAGATTAAACAAGGAAGGCATAAAATCATAGCGATCCAGACGCAGGGCAAAGCTGGCCTTGGGATAGGTTATGGCCGGCGCTTTCTGACCAACAGAGCTTGCAAAATCCCGGCGTACGCCCAAAGTCAGATAATATTGATCCCAGTAAGACAAAGAAGTCTCAAAAAAGATACCGGCGTCGCGTAAATGGGTTTTAGTTTCACCTTTACCGAGAAATTCAGCACCGGCGCCTATATCAGTAATCAAATCCGTCGTAAACTCTTCAGCTTGTAAATTAGATGTGGTGACCTTGCGATCAAAAATCTGAGTACCCAGGACGGAAACCGCTTTTAACCCGGAGATGATTTCATAATTGTAGCGGGCGTTAAAATCATAGGTGAATTGCTGATTTTGGCGGTTGTAAATACTACGACGGCCATTGTTAACCAAGGGATAGGATTGATCCTGGGGGAAAGTCTGATCCTGCCGCCAGTTGGAGTTATCCACTCCCAAACCAATTTGTGTTTCGAAATTTTTAAACGGCGTATAAGTAACCTTTGCCGATCCGATAAAACGATTGATATCATGATCATCCTGCAATGCCCGTAATGCCAGGCTGTCAGTATAAAGGAAAGAATTCGGCCAAAGCAGGGTATTACCAAGAGGCCCGTAAATATTGTTGTCATTCCAGGGGCGCTGCATTTTGGTAAAAGCAAAATTCGTCGCTAATTGAAGGGTAACCTTCTCATTAGGAAAAGCGTCGATATTGGCGCGCATGGTTTTTCTGTCCATACTGTTGCCAAAAATGATGCCTTCTTCTTTACGGCGGTCAAATGAGGTAAAGTATTTGACATAATTGGTACCGCCGCTGGCGCTGACTGTGTGCTGAAGAATGTTTCCGTCACTGAATAAATTGTTGGCATCTTTGTAGGAAACAAATTCATCTTCCCCGTACTCATAGGATTGGGCATTCCAGCCACTCAGTACCTTGTAATTGATGGCCACATCGCTGGCCTGGCCAACGGCTGACTTACCGCGCTTGGTGGTAATCAGAACAACGCCGTTGGAACCGTTGGTACCATAGGTCGAGGCAGCGGCCGGTCCTTTTAGAACTTGAATATCTTCAATATCTTCTGGATTAAGATTGGCTAAAACACTCATTCCCTGGCCGCCAACGGCATAGCCTGTGACTTGTGAGTTATCCACACGCACACCATCGATGTAGATAACTGGTTGCTCATCGCCGTTCAACCCGCCGCCAGCGCGCATGAAGAAACGAAAGCCTCCGCCCACATTACCCGATGAAGGGGATATTTGTACACCAGCTACCTTACCAGTAATGAGTTGCGAAAAATCCTGATAGGCAGTGGCATCCAGATAGTCGGCCGTGGGAATGCGGGCTACAGCAACTTCGGCGACATCTCTGGATGTCCTAGAAGCGATACCCGTAACTACAATCGTTTCGCTCTGGAAAATATCTTCACTTAAGCGTATTTCCAGACGGGCTAAATCATCCTGAGGTGATAAGTTTTGCACCAGAGATTTGTAACCGACAAAATCAAAGACCAATTTGAAATCAGCCTCTGGTTCATACTGCAGGGAGAAGTAGCCATCCTGGTCGGTCGTCGTCCCGATGGTCGTCCCTAAAATATAGACATTAACTCCAGCCAAAGCTTCATCGGTGCGGGCATCGAGCACAAGGCCCCTAATATCCGCAGGAAAAGCCGGCAGACTCATGCCTGCAACGAATAACAGGCAGACAATAAATCGTAAAAACTTTTGCATAAAACCTCCTTTTAAATTGTTTAAAGTATAAATGGGGAACTTCAATACGATGAAAAATATAGGTTAATTCCACCAGTATGTCAAGCTTTTCAGGTTTCATCATCATGCTTAACCTTTTAGGAATTTATATGTTGGGATAGCTTCCATCACTTCAATTTGCCTGTATGAAAAAACCGACCGGGAGTTCCAGATCCGATTGATTTTTTTAGGCCGCTGAATTACTGCTAAATATAGTAAATGTTTTATAAAAACAAAACAAAATCGCAATGATTGGACATTTTGTGGATGAACTTCCACCAGCATAGCGTCTGGTTAAGCTTATCGAAACGTAACAGGTCAAAAGAGATTTTATCTGCCTAATTGCTTAACCCGTCTTTCGCAATTCACCAAAGATTTTTGTGAATTTTGGAAGTTTTCGAGGTTTAAGTTGTTGAAAATACTATCCTGAATTTTTAAAGCAGCCTGTAGTGCCGACCTACCTCTTGCAAACCCAATTTCTCTATGCTTATCTATCTATTATGCTTTTACGCACCAAACGTCGATTTAAAGATGGCAAAAGAAAAAGCACCGGGACTGACTCCCCGTTCCATATTAGAAAATTTTTCGTCGATACAAATGATTGACGTACATTTACCTACGACTGATGGCAGAAATATTATTTTATCCAGATATACCCAGCCGGAAAAAGAACATCAACTGCTGCTATATCATTTGAATCTAACTCTGCCGGAACAGCTGCCGCCTAAAATATCGGATCGCATGAATAAAAGTATGTAGTGCCGACCTTTGCAACATTTCTGTTGTTTTTTTTATACTTAGGCCACACTAAATGCCCGAATTGCGAAAGATGGGTTAGCAACCAACATACTAATTTGTCTATCTTGAATGTATACAATAAGTTAAAAAGATTATGGACCTAAAAATATTACAATGGTATAATTATTTGTAATATTTTAGTTCTTTGAAAAAAAGTATAAATAAAACTGGCGTCAGACAAATTAATTTCGTATAATACCCCAAAACGAATTAGGGTA
>CAYXRA010000196.1:5339-7818 GCA_964467525.1 uncultured Calditrichaceae bacterium | reverse complement strand
ACTTTCCGTAAAATGACCACGCGCTGCCCGTCATCGTAAATGATACGGTATCCGAATCTTTCTGCGATGAATGCAAAAGTATCGCTATGATAAAAAACCACATGGGCGGGATCGCGCTTATAATACCAGGCATCAAAGACTTGAACATCCTGCCACTTTTCCGTCATGACGATCAGCAGTCCGCCCGGCTTCAGTAAATCCGTTATTCTCTTAATGTCCTCCTGCGGATTGAAGAAGTGCTCGAACACTTCGGTGGAAAAAATAAAATCATAGGGCGCATTCAGATCATTTTCTATAAAGAACGGATCGTAGTTTTCACATCGGAATCCTTTGCCGGCTAAAATTTCGGATAGCGTGGGCGCGTAACCGCAGCCGTAATCGAGACCCTGCATATTCCGCTTCAAAAAGGGCAACGCCGGTTCTATGGCCCTGTTTAAAAAATCCACATAGCCCTGCTGTTCGATACCGTTATTATGGGATAGATAGCGTTCCCTTTCGCGGTCCGGGCTGAGAAAGTATTCCCGGGGGACGCTGATCAGCTTACAGTCCGGACAAAGGTAGTAATTTCTTTCATCGGAGCTGTGTAGACTTATCAGCTCATTATTTGAACATAACCGGCAATGCATACTTAACGAATCTCTAACGGGCACAAGCCATGCAGAATTCGGCATAGGGTATAACTTTTAATCGTTCCACATTAATCTCTTCACCGCAACGGGCGCATTTTCCGTAGCGCCCGGAATCGATTTTATCCAGTACATTCCTGTAATTCTGCAGGGTCGCTTTCTTGTTGTTAAATGTCGCCTCGGCGACCG
Source organism: uncultured Calditrichaceae bacterium (assembly GCA_964467525.1). Taxonomy (GTDB): domain Bacteria; phylum Calditrichota; class Calditrichia; order Calditrichales; family Calditrichaceae; genus CAYXRA01. Next base: position 7,003 of record CAYXRA010000196.1, on the reverse strand, counting down.
CTTTATTATTGATCGCATCCATCCGCGATATCCGGCCGTAAGCGTTGTCCGGCGCCACCGGTTTAACGGCTTCTTCGAGATATTCAATATCCTGCTCAAGTTTATCGATTTCCGTAAGAACCATCTCTTTGATTTCTTTTTTGTCGTTTTCGTTCATCATTAACTCCTCAGGCGACCTGTTCCAGGGCCAGCGTTTGATCATTATGCTCAATCGCAGACAGAAAATTTACCCGGGGGCAATGTTCGATTGCCCAATTATAGGCGAACGGCGATTCGGCAATGAACACCAGATTTTTATTTTTATCATAATACAGCCAATTGGAATAAATCTTTTCCAGATAATCCATATCCTGTTTGGATTCATATCGTAACCAAAAGGCCTTCCAGGCAGCCATGGGCAGAAAATCCACCCTGGCGCCATACTCGTTAAGCAAGCGGTATTTTAATACATCGAACTGTAACTCACCAACAACGCCAACGACTTTTTGATTGCCGAAATTCCGGGTAAACAGCTGCGCCAGTCCTTCATCGGTCAGGGACTGGATACCCTTATCCAATTGTTTTGATTTGAGGGGATCGCTATTGCGAATGACCCGGAATATTTCCGGGGCAAAGCGCGGGATTCCCTTGTACATAAACCTGTCGCCTTCGGTGAGTGTGTCGCCGATTTTAAAAATGCCCGGGTCGTACAAACCGATCACATCGCCGGGAAAGGCTTCTTCGAGCAGGGATTTACTCTGCGCCATAAACGAGGCGGGATTGGCGAATTTGCGCGGTTTGTTTAAACGGACGTGATGGTAAAATTTATTGCGTTCGAATTTACCCGAACATACCCGCAAAAAGGCAATACGGTCCCGGTGATTGGGGTCCAGGTTGGCATGAATCTTAAAAACAAATCCGCTGAAACCGGGCTGATCGGGTTCAATGAAACCGTGTGTGGTTTCCCGTGCCGCAGGCGCCGGCGCAATTCGGATAAAGGTATCGATAAGCTCTTTGACCCCGAAATTATTCAGGGCGCTGCCAAAAAATACCGGCGCCAGGTGTCCCTGCAAATAGCGCTCAACGCTGAAATTTTCATATACGCCGTCTATTAATTCGACATCGTGCCTGAGTTGCCCGGCATCGTCGCCAAATGTTTTATCCAGACCGGGATCGGATAGCCCCCCGAATACACTGATTTCCGCACCCCTGGTCATCTTATTCGGCCGGTAAAAAGAGAATGAGTGATCGTAAATATTGTAGACGCCGCGAAACCCGGAGCCCATACCCAGCGGCCAGGTTAGCGGGCGAACTTTAACAGCAAGCTTCTGTTCCAGTTCATCCAGCAATTCGATCGGATTTTTGCCTTCCCGATCCAGCTTATTGATAAAGATGATCACCGGGGTGTTGCGCATGCGGCAAACCTGCATCAGTTTTTCCGTTTGCTCTTCGACGCCTTTCACGCAATCGATGACCAGAATAACGCTGTCCACCGCTGTTAGGGTGCGGTAGGTATCCTCGGCAAAGTCCTTATGGCCGGGCGTATCCAGAAGGTTAATTTTAACCCCTTTGTAGTCAAAGGAAAGCACCGACGTGCTTACGGATATACCGCGCTGTTTTTCAATTTCCAGAAAATCGGACGTTGCATTCCGTTTAATTTTATTGGATTTTACGGCGCCGGCGAT
>CAYXRA010000196.1:0-5239 GCA_964467525.1 uncultured Calditrichaceae bacterium | reverse complement strand
GAAATGGTTAATTTTTCGGAAAAACAATTTGAAATCATAAATTCGGCTATCGAACTGATTGCCGAAAGAGGCATACAACAATTCACCATAAAGAATCTGGCCAAAAAGATCAGCAAGGCTGAAGGCGCTATATACAGGCATTTCAACAGTAAAATCGAAATTTTGCTAAGTATTTTAAAGCTGTTCCGCCAAAACAAAGAAGAAGCCTTTCAAAGCCTGATGGACCCGGCATTAACATCCCTGCAAAAACTGGAAAAAATATTGTCCGTTCGTTTCCGGGAATTTGCCGCTAACCCGGCCATAGCCGCGGTTATCTTTTCTGAAGAAATCTTTCAAAATGAAAAAATGTTAGCGAATGAAGTTTTCGGGATCATGCAGGAAAGTCAGAAAAGTATGGAAGACATTATAATTAAAGGCCAGTCCGAAAATCAAATCAGGAAAGATATCCCGGCCGGGCAATTGACCTTGCTGATTACCGGGGCGCTCAGGCTGCTGGTTACCAAATGGCGGCTGTCTGATTTTTCTTTTGATTTGGAGGATGAAGGGAAAAAGCTTTGGGATAGTATTTATAAGATTGTAACTGACTAATTTTTTTTACATCAAAAGTGAGTGAATATTCACTATGAAAGGGGCTTCTATGATACATTTTCTTCAAAGTCTTTTGCGTTTTCCAAAAACACTGCTGGCGGCCCTGTTGCTGATCAGTATCGTTTTCTTTTTAATCATGAAAGAAAACACGCGCATGGAAACCGATCTCGATGAATACATGCCACAGGATCACCCGGCCTTTGTGTACAGTGATCAGGCTGAGGAGTGGTTCAACATTCGGGACGGCGTGATCATCGCCATTGAAAACAAAGCCGGTATTTACGACAGCGGTACGTTACAGAAGGTTAAGGATCTGACGAAAGCGCTGCAAAAGATGGATGAAATCGAGAAAGATGACGTCACCTCCCTGTACACGGCGGATAATATCATCGGCAGCGAATCGGGGCTGGATGTTAAACCTTTTTTCAAAAGCGTGCCCAAAAGCGAAGAACAGCTTGAAGCGCTGCGCCAAAGCGTCCGTGATAATGAAATGATTTATGAACGGCTGGTTAACACGGATGAAACCGTAACCATGGTGATTGCTGAAATCAAGGATGATGTTTTCTCGCAGGAATTCTATCAGCGTCTGCTCGATCTGGCCAAAGAATATGAGGGACCGGAAAAACTATACGTTGCCGGTCGTCCGATCGTGGAAGGCACGATGGCTTATCTTGGTCCGCGCGATATGCAGCGCATGGTACCCATTGTGATTGCCGTGATCATCATCGTTTTGCTGATGGTGCAGCGCAGCATTAAGGCCGGCATCTTTACTCTGCTGGTTGTGCTGTTCAGCGTAGTCTGGGCCTTTGGATTAATGGCCGCGGTAAACATTCCCATCTATGCGGTTTCAACGATGATCCCGGTTATGCTGATCGCCATTGGCGTGGCCGACGGCATCCATCTGTACAGCCATTTGCATATTTTTCTCAGGGAAAATCCGCAGGCCGATAAAAAGACGGCCACACTTGATATGTTCAAAGAAATGTGGAAGCCGATAGTCATGACTTCGGTCACTACCTCCGTGGGATTTATTTCTTTGCTCACATCGGAAGTTTACCCGATTAAGTATTTCGGTCTGTTTACGGCTTTCGGCGTAATGGCGGCCATGCTCTTTTCCCTGCTGCTGATTCCGGCCGGTATCCTTGTGTTTGGTCTGCCGCGCTGGAAAGATAAAAACAAATCCGGCGAGGAGCGCGACAACCGCTTTCTGAACGCCATTGCGTCTCAGGTGGTCCGGCATAAATATATCACCCTGTTTGCCACGATTATTATCGTCGCTCTGTCGGTTTGGGGTACAACAAAAGTATGGATCAATTCCAGTTTCCTGGACAAGTTTGAACAAGACAGCGACATCGTACTGACCGACGCCTTTATCAATGATAATTTCGGCGGCACGTCCACGCTGAATGTGATACTGGATTCGGAACAGGAAGACGCCTTCAAACAGCCGCGAATTCTGGAGGCCATTGACCGTCTGCAAAACGATGTGGACGGCAGCCTGCAGGTGGTGGGCAATTCGTTCGCCCTGACCGATTACCTGAAACGGATGAACAAAGTGATGCATGCCGACAGCGCCAGATATAATGTCATTCCCGGGACGAAAGACCTGGTCGCGCAGTACCTGTTGCTGTATGAAATGTCCGGCGATCCGGAAAATCTTTGGAAGGTGGTGGACTACAACTACCGGAAAGCCAATCTGACTTTCCAGTTGAAAAGCGATAATTCAATTACCCTGAACAGCGCCATCGCTGAAATTGAACAACATCTGCCGGAACTAAAAAAACTCGGCGTCACGGTCAATTATGCCGGCTCCGGCTACAAGGGACTGGTTTTTACCGACCTGATTTTGGAAGGACAGATTAAAAGCCTGGTTATGTCCCTGTTCATTGTGGTTATCCTGCTTTCGCTGATGTTCAAAAAGTTAAGCGCCGGTCTGATTGGCGCTGTGCCAATCACCATTACCGCGATCATCAGCTTTGGCGTAATGGGACTGCTCAATATTCCTTTAAGTACGACAACGGCGTTGCTTTCCAGTATCGCCATCGGCATCGGCATCGATTACGCGGTGCATTTTATTGAGCGCTATAAAATCTACGCCGCTGAGACCGGAGATCAGGCGCAAACGGGCCGCAAAACCATGCAGCATTCCGGACGGGCCATCGCTTTTAATGCCCTGGTGGTTATTGCCGGTTTCATGGTTTTAGTGGCGTCGGTTTTCCCGCCGAACCGGGCCCTGGGGGCGCTGGTTTCCATGAACATGTTCACCAGTTTTGCCGGAACAGTCACCATCATGTACCTGCTGCTGGTCGGTTTAAATATTTATTTCAAAAAGAACAAATAACCTTTGGAGGTCTATCATGAAATTACATCAATTTATCACAAGCATGCTGATCACATTGTTTATGCTTCCCCTTACATCTTTTGCACAGAAGCCGGGCGGGCTGGAAATCATTAAGAAAGTCTATAACCGGCCGGAAGGGCAGGACCAGGAAGGAAAGCTTACCATGACCCTGATCAATTCCCGCGGCGATCGGCGCGTTCGCGAGATCAAACAATTCATTAAAGATTACGGCAGCGAAGAAAAGAAAATCATGTTCTTTATCTCACCGGCCGATGTGCGCAACACTTCATTTATGAACTGGAGTTATGATGAAGAAGGCCGCGATGATGATCAGTGGATCTATCTGCCGGCCCTGAAGAAAGTAAAACGCATTTCCAGCGACAGTAAAAGCGACTATTTTATGGGATCGGATTTTACCTACGATGATCTCGGCGACCGTCATCCTTCGGAAGATACACACAAACTGCTGCGCGAAGAAACGATCAACGGCGAAGACTGTTATGTGGTCGAAAGTATTCCCAAAGGAGAAGATTATATGTATTCGAGAACAGTTTCGTGGATAATAAAAGATAAATGGATCGGTTTGAAAAAAGAATTTTACGACGAAGACGGCGAGCACCTGAAAACGCTGAGCGTGGAAAAATATGGCAAAATCAAAGATTACTGGATCATCACCCACAGCAAAATGCACAATGTGCAAAAGGACCATACCACCGATATGCTGCTGGAAGACCTGACCATCGACGCGGGCATGGCGGACAATAAATTTACCGAACGGATGATGAAAAGGGGGATACGATGATTGGCCGCCAATTCAATAAAGTGCCGGACAAACTTTTTCTGCCTTTGATCGGCGCATTGCTTCTGTTCATCCCGGTTCAGATGGCATTGGCCCAGGATTTAGGCATTCATGGCTTTGCGCGAAATTATACTGGCGTTCTGCTTGGCGAAGAAAATGCGTATTCGATCATACAGAATACGCTGGATCTGGACCTGTTGCACAGCAGGGAACGTATTTCCCTGAAAGCCAATCCCTATCTGTATCACTATTCAGATTCTCAGGTTGAAATTGACCTGCGTGAAGTTTATATGGATGTCTATTTTGATCAGATCGATCTGCGCATCGGCAAGCAGCAGATCATCTGGGGCAAGGCCGACGGCGTCTTTATCACCGATATCGTTTCGCCCAAGGACCTGCGCGAATTCCTGCTGCCCGATTTTGATGAAATCCGCATGGGCGTCACCGCGGTCAAAGCCGATTACTATATGGGTAATCACACCTTTGAGCTGGTCTGGCTGCCGGTGTTTACGGCCACGCGCATGCCGGATGAAACTTCGATCTGGCGGCCGCAGATGGATTTTCCCGTTCAGCCCGATTATGATTATTCACAACAGTATATTGAAGGATCGCTGAAAAACAGCGAATGGTTCGCCAAATATTCGGCCATCACCCCGGCGATCGATTTCGAAATAATGGCCGGTTATGCCTGGGACGACGACCCGGCCATGCACATTCAGAAAACCATTGATCCGCAAACCATGCAACTGAGCGGTTTGACCGTTACCCCGCGGCATCACCGTTTAGGCATTGGCGGCGGTAGTTTCAGTTCCACGCTCGCGCCCTTTGTTGTGCGCGGCGAAGGCGCTTATTACGCCGGGAAATATTTTAATACCGCCGATCCGGCCATTGCCGGTGCAGTGATAAAAAAGAACTATCTGCATTATTTACTCGGCGTCGACTACACACTGTGGGAAACCAATCTCAGTGTCCAGTTTATTCAGCAGACGATTCTTGACTATGATGATCCTGTTGAGCAGGACGAATTTGACAACACGGCGACCTTTTTGGCGCGGCGTGATTTTCTGCGCGAAACGCTGACCCTGGAATTATTTACCTATCTGGGATTGAATAACAGCGGCGCCCTGATTCGTCCGCGGATTTATTACGATCTGGCCGACGGTTTTGAGATTCTCCTGGGCGCCAATTTTTTCGCCGGCGACGAGGGCCGCTTCGGGCAGTACCAGGATAATAATATGGCCTATTTTAAAGTAAAATACAGCTTTTAGGCGCATGATGCATTTTAAGGCAAATAAAACGCGGGCGCGTATCGTTCACAGCGCGCTCCATATTTTTTCACTATACGGTAAAAAAGGTGCCCGGATGGCCGAAATCGTCCGCCACGCTTGCGTGAACAAAGCAGCGATCTATTACCATTTTCGCAGCAAGGACAATCTTTACCGGATCGTTTTTACGGGCAGCCTGAAACAGGTGGTCAATAAAATTTACAGCGAAATTCAAAAATCTGTAAC
>CAYXRA010000195.1:0-7844 GCA_964467525.1 uncultured Calditrichaceae bacterium | reverse complement strand
TCAGCCGCTTCAGATCCAGTACGCCATCCGGTGGATTATGAATAACTGTCTGATCAGAAATAAATGAAAGATTTGGAATTTTGCTCAGATCACCCTGCGCCTTCAGCGTTCTGATCAGCCGGTTAAAAGTCAGCTCGCCCTCATTTCTGATCAGAAAATCGAACGGCGGGCTGTTTTCCGTGGAGTTTAAAATTGATTCAAAGTCCACTGTTGCGTGATAACCGCCAAGCACTGTTTTTATTTCAGGATTGAGCGATTTGATGAAGCCGGCCAGATTGAGCGCTTCATCAAATTGAAAAGTCATACTGCTAAGTCCGACTACCCGCGGCTGGAAATCAGCAATGATTTTTTTCAGATAGTGACGGGGATTGGAACCGGTCAGCAGTAAATCCAGCACTTTCACCTCCGCCAGACCGGGATCGAGGTTGGCGGCGATTGAATTCAAACCGAGATTGGGCAGCCGCACCGAACGGTCGAATCCGAAAATGGTTTTTGGGCTGCCGGTTAAAAGTATACGCATATTATTATTCTGATTTTATTGTTCTTGACAAAATAAACAATTTCCTGACCTGATAAAACTTAAAATATCGAAAAGTTGGCCAGCCGTTTTGATTCCGGTTGGCTTTCAAAAGCGGACCGATTTTTCATCATTGTGACTTTTTACCTTATTCTTTCGTCTATACAATTAGGATTTTTTCAGACTGTGATTGGCAATTGAATTCATTATGAAATCTGACATGGAATTTAGGGGTCACTAATATGGCAATAAACATAGATATCAGTCAATCCACGCTATTTATATCTGTTGCCGGCAACTGCCGGCTATCGGATATTAAAGAAGCGCAGACAAAAGCCCTCCTGATAATCCGTGAAAAAGCAATACAAAACGTGCTCCTTGATTTACGCAAAGCTGCCGTCGATTTATCCGCTCTGGACATTTATGAGTTGACAACCAATCAGCTCAAGCACTTTCCGGGAGAACTGAAATACGGCGTTGTCTACGATCCCGAAACCGGCGACGCCTCAAACATCAAATTCTTTGAAAATCTGGCTGCCAATCGCGGTATTCAGGCCAAAGCGTTCGCTGATTACCAGCAAGCCTTAAACTGGCTTAACCCTTAAAAAATCCATCAGTATCGGGAAAAAATTGCTGTTTAAAGCTGAGTCAATCAATTTTTCTAAAAATCAGGTTTATCTGGTAAAAAAAATTTTTAATATTTCATTTGCCTGTTTAGATTTATAAATTTCTATCCACAATATCCAATTTAGCAAAGAAAGGATCGTCATGAAAAAATCATTGCTTTTTCTCATCTTGCTCGTATTTGGGCTCTTCTCCTGTCAGAGTGACGAACAAAACGCTCCGGCCGCGGAGCCTGTCAGCGATGGTGTCTTCATCCACATCAGTCACGGTTCGGATGATGTGCACCGGGTTTTGATGGCCCTGCAAATGGCCGCAATGATGTCTGCAGAACAGGATGTTCTGGTCTATTTTGATATCAAGGGCATCGAAGTTGTTCTGAAGGATAGCGAGGATTTTACCTACAGCCATTTTCCTTCATCGCATACGCAGATTAAAACGCTGCTTTCCAAAGACATTCCACTGATGGCCTGCCCCGGATGTCTCAAGGCAGCGGACAAAACAGCCGCCGATTTGATGGAAGGTATTCAGGTTGCCGATAAAGAACGATTTTTTAATTTTACCGAGGGAAGAATACTGACTATCGATTATTGATGTAAGTATCGAATTTGTATTAATCGGAATTTTAAACCACTGTGTTTAATCGAAGAAATTCCCCGAAGCTTGCGTTGGAAAATAACATTTTTGTCATTCCTGCGCCGTAAAGCGTTCCCAATGGGAATTGCAGGAATTTAAAAAACCGGATTCCGGAATGACATTTTGATACCTCGTATTTTGTGCAAGGTAGTTCATTAAAAATGGGACAGAAAAATATCTGTCCCATTTTGATTCGTAATCGGTGTTTGTATAGCTATCTCAAAAAAAACGGCATTGCGGAAATTTTATTAAAAAATGTAATCTCTAAAAATGACTGAAATCGTTCATCAGATAATTCCGGACGTAATCTTCAATGCCCTTTTTTAGAGAATGGAAAGGCGCCGCATAACCGGCCCCGCGTAATTTATCCATCTTCGCTTCAGTGAAATACTGATAGCGGTCGCGGATTTCAACAGGCATATCGACATAAACGATATTCGGTTCCAGTCCCATGGCTTCAAACGTGGCAAAAACCAGATCGTTGAATGTCCGCGCCCTGCCGGTTCCGGCATTAAATATGCCGCCGGTTTTGGGATTTTTTAGAAAGAACCAAACCATATTCACCGCATCCATCACATAGACAAAATCGCGCTTCTGCTGGCCATCTTCAAAATCAGGCCGGTGCGATTTAAACAGCTTCACCAAGCCGTTACTTTTTATCTGATTAAAAGCTTTGAAAACAACCGAAGACATTTCGCCCTTGTGATATTCGTTGGGACCGTACACGTTAAAAAATTTAAGTCCGGCAAATTGATTCAGCCAGCCTTCGCGCAGGGCTTTTATGTCGAACAGGTGCTTGGAGTAACCGTACATATTCATCGGTTGCAGATTGCCTAATTTTGATTCATCATCATCTATACCCTTGCTGCCGTCGCCGTAGGTGGCCGCTGAACTGGCATAAATGAAGCGCACATCGCGCTCGAGGCAATATTGGGCCAGCTTCAGGGTATACCGGTAATTATTTTCCATCAGATAGCTGGTATCGGTCTCCGTTGTTGCGCTGCAGGCGCCCATGTGAATGATGGCTTCAATATCGTTAGAGGCTTCCAGGTAGTCGAAAAGGTGTTCGCGATCCAGATAATCAACGAAATTCAGGTTACGCAGATTTTTCCATTTGTCATTTTTGCGCAGTACATCAACGACGATGATATCCGTTTCCCCTTCTCTATTTAATTTTGAAACCACACAACTGCCTATGAATCCGGCGGCTCCGGTAACAACAATCATTGCAACTCCTCCGATTCCGTACTTTTCAGATAATGTCTTAGTTTGAAATGAAAATTTAGAAAGAAGACCTGATTTTAGCAAGTGATTCAGACCACGCTATGAAACGGTCACGATTATTTGCCGGAGCGTGGTCTTATCTCCGAACAAATGTACAGCGCAGATTTTCTTTTTAACCCGCGTCGCTTTTTTCTAAGAATGTCCAGATATATTTTTTCCCGCCGGTTCAATGATTTAGACATAATTCTGTTTATTATTATTTTTAGTGAAGGATTGAATATGGTTGACGATTTTGTCGCCTCCCAGGTTTAACCATAGAATACGACATTGGCTTTATTTTTGAATAAGAATTAAAATGTTAATAATTGGATTCACAGTTATTTCTTCTGTTTTTGCTTCTTTCGGTTTACCGTCTTAATTATGTAGCTGTGCGCATCCGGGGTTTTACAACCGGTTTCACCATGATCGACCTCAACTTTCCCAATGGTTTTGGCGATTTGCAGGGCTTTATCCTGCAAAATTTCATTGCGGATGCCGATGGCGATCAGGGCATTATTCATGCTGTAACGCACGCGGTTTTTCCGCCTGTGAATATTCTGACAAATTTCATCAAGATAAGAATCAAAGAAAGCATCATCCAGCGACTGATCCTTCATTGCCAGATGGGCCATAATATTCCAGCCAACTGCGCCGATCCATTCTTTATCCGACTGTGTCCAGATTTTCATTCTATCAAGGGTATAACGTGTTTTGCCGGCAAAGGCAGAGAATGCATCACAGATAATGTAATTATCAAGTGTGTTCACCCACGTTTCCAGCAAATCCGCATCAGCTTCTTTTGGATTCAGTGTTTGCACGGCCAGCATGCGCGCATCATGATTACCACTTGCCCACAATTGTTCGGCCAGGGCGCGGCTGGTTTTCATTTTTTTGCCCAGGACTTTTAGATTTGCAAAACTGAGTCCGGACATTTTACCGCTAACGCCATGACGGGCATAAATTTTCCTGTTTTGTTCCGTGCCCAGTCGCTCTAATTCCGAAACTACTTCCCCGAACGTCATATTATTATCCCCGTTTTATTTTGATAAAACCTTAATCTCTGAAAAATCATTCCGAATTTTCTGAAGAATTTAGCCTGTAAACAGAACAAGAATAATTTACATCTTGATTGTCAGTCAGGTAAAGAATATATTCAAAAAAATAATTTCTTGTGAATATGCAAAGGTAGAAATTAAAAAAATATGAATGCAGAAGTAAAACCGCCGGCAATGCGCATCGGAATAAGCAGCTGTCTGTTAGGCTATAAAGTGCGTTATAACGGCGATCATAAACTGGATACATACGTGACCCATATTTTAGGCGGGCATTTCAAATATGTGCCGATGTGCCCGGAAGTCGAAATGGGTATGCCGGTGCCGCGGGAAACCATTCGGCTCACCGGCGATCCCGAAAATCCAACCCTGATCGCACCGAAGAGCGGTATCGACTACACAGGACAAATGAAGGCTTATACAAAAAAGAAATTGAACAAACTGGCAAAAACCCCGCTGCACGGTTTTATCCTGAAAAAGGATTCACCCTCCTGCGGTATGGAACGCGTCAAAGTATGGAATGAAAAGAATATGCCCCATAAGAAAGGCACAGGACTTTTTGCGGCGGGACTGATGAAGCGTTTTCCCCTGCTGCCTGTCGAGGAGGAGGGCCGGCTGCACGATGCCCGCCTGAGGGAAAATTTTATCGAACGGATATTTACGTTTTACCGTCTGCAGCAACTCATCGCCCTGCCGCCCAAAAGAAAGGATGTTATCGATTTTCATACCCGCCATAAATTAATCCTGATGTCGCACAGTCAGAAGCATTATCAGTTGCTTGGCAAAATGGTCGCCCGCATCGCCGATTACCCCGCGGATGAATTTATGGATCAGTATGCGGCCAAATTAATGGAGACTTTGAAAATCAAAGCCAGCACGAAAAAACATACTAACGTGCTCTATCACATACTGGGATATTTCAAGCAGCATCTGACCCCAGCCGATAAAGCAGAGCTGGTTGAAACGATCGAAATTTACCGTATGGGCCAGATACCGCTTATCGTGCCAATCACCCTGATAAAACATCACCTGATGCATTATCCGGTTGACTGGATTGGATCACAGATTTATCTTAATCCATATCCCGCCGAACTAATGTTGAGAAATTCAATTTGAGTTTTGGGGAGAATATCCAATGATACTTTCGGGAAAAGAAATTATCCATCGATTGGGCGATGAGATCCACATCGAGCCCTTTTCTGAAGCGCAGCTTAATCCCAATAGTTACAATCTGCGTCTGCATAATAAACTGATGGTCTATGATACGGATGTGCTGGATATGAAAAAGGCTAACCCGGTAGAGGAAATATTAATCCCTGAAAAGGGACTCGTTCTGGAAACCGGGCGACTTTATCTGGGCCGCACGCAGGAATACACGCAGACGTTCAGTCTGGTACCCATGCTCGAAGGTCGCTCTTCCGTCGGCAGACTTGGACTTTTTGTCCATGTTACGGCAGGATTCGGTGATGTCGGTTTCTGCGGCTACTGGACGCTGGAGATGTTTTGCGTCCAACCGGTAAAAATTTATCCCGGTATTGAAATCTGTCAGATTTTCTATCATACCATTGAAGGCGACTTTGAAAATTATGCCAGCGCCAAATATCAGAATAATCAGGGCATTCAGCCCAGTATGCTTTACAAGGATTTCGAGCAGACCCGTAAACGAATTGTTGAGATAGCCGATACGGACGGCAATAATAATATTGAATAAATTTGAATTGAGCGATGCAGGAAAATAATCCCTCAATAATATTTACGGTCAGGTATCATAATAACTTATCTACTTTTATAATGGATTTAAAATGAGTCCGGGAAAATGTGTTTTCTCAAAGGTTTTATTTCTGCTCATCATTCTGAGATCGGAGTTCATCTTCGGCGGTGATGGGCTGTCCGGTCTGAACTGGCTCCTGGGTGAATGGCAGAGCGAGAATAATCAAAGTATCACTTCCGAAATTTGGTATAAAGTCAGCGACAGTACCTACGAAGGCTTCGGTACAACTCTGTCTAAAAAGGATAGCGCTTTGATAAACCATGAATCTTTGCGACTGGTTGTCATGTCGGGAAATATTTATTACCTGGCTAAGGTCGGGCACAATGCGCTACCCACAGCTTTCAGACTTTCCGAATTTTCGGACAGCCTGGCGGTGTTCAAGAATCCAGATCATGACTTCCCCAAAAGAATTGACTACCATTTGCAAGGTAACAATCGCATTTTAGTTGAGGTTAGCAATGCAGCCAAATCATTCACAATTTTATTTAGAAAACGAATCCGCAGGTAATCTTACTGTCCAGGGCAGTTTCCGGAAATGCGATTACGAGAATAGAACTGATACAGACTTAAGCAACTTTTACATCTTTAATCTAAATTCCTTAACCGTGTAGCCCTTCTTCTCTATCGCCTGTCTCATTTGTGCCGTATCGGCATCCGATTGCTCAAACATCACGACAGCGTTGCTATTTTCGAAAGAAGCCGCCACACTGTCCACGCCGGCCAGCGTTTGCACTTCTTTTTCAATCAAACGGGCGCAACCGGTGCAGGTCATCCCTTCGATGGTAATTTCGGCGGTGGTTAGTTTCACAGCCTCTGTCTGATCCGCTCCGTCCCCGCAAGCGGAAAAGATCAAACTGACTATCAGTAATAAAGAAAACAATTTTAATGATTTCACGATAAACTCCCGCCGTTCTTGATTTAAATACGAATTTAAGTTTTTGATGGCATTAAGCCATTTTTTGTTACAATTGCAACGATTATTTTCAGGCTGATATTTCAATCGCTAAAATAATTGATTACATTCGCATTACAGATTTTGACCCACAATACAAAAGAGATGAGCCTGTTTAATGATTGTCCGATAAGTAAATCAACCGGGTTACCGCAATGCCTTTAAAATCAATTTTTCAAATTGGCCTTATAATTTTTACGGTCATTTGTTGCGCGCAAACTGAAAGCCCCGGCAAAAATCAAACACATCAATTACCGGGAACGAGAGCTGACTCAGAGAAATCCACTGCTTTTGCGGGTACAAAAGATGAATATCCGGAGCTGCTGAAACGCATCGGCCGGCAGCGTTTGAAACTGCAAAATCAGTTTAATAACGCCGCAACGGACGCGGAAAGACAGTTGATCATCGATGCCGGCAGAAAATATATAATTTCGGTTATCGCCGACAGTCTGATACCCTGCTGGTACGGCACGCCCTGGGATTTTTACGGTCAAACGCAAAAACCCAATCAGGGCAGTATCGCCTGCGGATATTTTGTTTCTACCATTTTAAAGCATGCCGGATTTCAGGTTGAAAGAACATTACTGGCTCAGCAGGCCTCGGAACTGATCATCAAAAGTCTTACATCTGAAAAATACATTAAACGCTTCAGTAACATAGTGATCACGGACTTCATTGAAAAAATAAAAAACGCGGGCGCGGGATTATTTATTGTGGGACTGGATTATCATACCGGGTTTTTATATAATGACGGAAGCGGCATATATTTTTTACATTCCGCCTATCTGGAACCGCTCTGCGTGGTTCGGGAAAGTGCATTGAAATCGGTAATTTTAAGCGCTTCCGCCTACCGGGTTACGGGAAAGATTACCGATGATGACGCATTGATCAGAAAATGGCTAAAGGGCACGGCTATCTCCACACGACGCCGCTGATCGTTTAGCCGGATGCTGTGACGGAATAAAATACGATCCGGCTGCGCTTAAGGGGGTCATTTTATTCACAAAAGAAAGGCATTAATTAAAATGAAAC
>CAYXRA010000194.1:0-8066 GCA_964467525.1 uncultured Calditrichaceae bacterium | reverse complement strand
GCCCCCGGCCATAAAACCGGGGGCGGGGCCGCCTTTCTCCTGAGGTAGGGATTATTTGAGGAGATGGATGCGGATTGTGCTGTGAAGATTGTTGCTCACCTGTAAACGGACAAAATAAATGCCGCTGGGCAGCGGATTTCCGAACATATCGTTGGCCACAAAGCGGATTGAATGCCAGCCGTTATGCAGGTGGCTGATATCGATGACTGCGACCAATTGGCCTAAAATATTATAGATTTTTAACAACTTAGCTTTACCAATGGCCGTATCATTGATATAAACTTTAATATTGGTTTCGGGATTGAACGGATTGGGATAATTGCCGGCCAGAATGCAGCCCTGAGGCGTGATACCCGGTTGCTGTTCCCCTGTGGTAATTGTTGTGTATTTGGTTTCATAGTCTGCAATGTAAGCGGTATAACGACAACGGATATTATATTTTAAACTGAGCTCAATTAATCTATCTTTTTTATGCTGAGCCTCGCCGTAAATTTCAATATCCCATTCCAGGGCATCGATCATTTGTTTGGCCCAGATATACTCGGCAAATTTATACTCCGGATCATGCTGATCACTGAATGTAAGACTAAAGTCATGGACACGCGGACCTTCCACAGACTGGCCGGCAATACTCAGAGCCGAAGCGCCTGAATTTTCATAGCGACCCGCCATAAAAAATGAAGAACCGGCATAGGTCGCCGGTACCTTTTCCGGCACAATCTGCGATAAATTTGCCATACCGTACTCTATTTGTACATCCTTTAATACAGGCTGATTAATTTGACTCAGCACCCGCTCCATTCCGGCACTGATGTTATCCTGAGGATCGATATACGTCACGAATCCATAGTTCAGTACGGCAAGCATCTCCAGGCGTGCATAGCTGATATCATCACCAATCGCTATGGGAAAGATCGCTGCTTTATGGATATTGTCTGATTCAATGGTTCGGGGATCCAGCGGCGACATACCGTCGGAGAAGATAATAATGGAGTTACTGTGATCACTGTCTTTAATCTGATTGAAGCAGGCATCGATGGCCAGGTCCATCCGTGTGCCCGAAGCACTTTTGATACCGGCCAGAAAATTCTTTGCCGCTTCAATATTACTACTGCTGGCTTCCACCGCTTGCGATTGCCATGAATTAACCGTGTAGTTGAATACAAGTATGTTGAAATAATCAAACGGATAGAGCCGATCCAGCGCCGTGGATATGGCGCTTATGCTCTGTTCCAGTTTATAGCCAAACATACTGGTTGAATTGGACAGAAGAAAAAATACGCGCTTGGGAATGACGCTGTCCGGTTCGACCTGATGCTCCGGTCTTACAAAAAGGGTAAAATGACCGGGCGTGCTGTCATTGGTGATGGAATACAAGTCAACGCCCATTTCATCCTGCGCACATTGATAAGAAAAATCCACATGCCTGTTTAAGTAAGCCTTCGGCTGAATCACCTCAAGGCGCAGACGATTGGGATTGTTTTCCAAAATACGGTAATTCAATCCGTCGGTCAGCTCAAAGCTTTGAATATCCGATGACGAAATAACTTCGAAATTAAACTGCAGGTGATCGATCTGATATTTAATGAAATCGGCGGTGTTCAGCGGGAAATGGTAGCTGTTTTTTCCGCGGTAATAATCGCACTGACTAATATAGTGCAAGCGTACCTGTTGAATTTCGCCGGCCTGTATCCCCTTAAGGTGCACCTTTATTCCATTGCGCCCGATATATTTGTTAACTTCTGCTACAATGCCGCCCTCGCCGGTTCCGGGATTGGTCGCCTGTTCTTTAACTTTGAGGATTGCTTTGTAAGCTTTGTCTTTATGCCAGTAGACAAATTCAGTGGCCCGGGCGTCCGCAGGCAGGGGAAAGGAATACACGGCATCGGTGGAATCGGTCCATTCATTTTCAAATTCCTGGTAGACAAATGTCTCGGCTACCTGACCATGAATTTTAACGTTTACATGGGTTAGCCGGTTACGCAGAAAGTTCTTGGGATAGTTTTCATTGACCGGCATCATCAGTCCGTCGGCAAATACTTGTACGGACCAGATAAATACCGTTAAAATTATCAAATAATATTTTTTCATTTTCCGGTCTCCCTATTTCAGATATAATATTTTTGCTGTTTCATGATGTTGCCTTTCCCCCGAATCATAGAGGAAGAGCTGCACCACATAAAACCCGGAGCCCACCAGATTCCCTGCATCGTTGGCCGCATTCCACTGGACCACTCTGCTGCTTTGTCCGGTAAATGAAATATTTTTAACCAACTGGCCAAGCAGATTATAGATTTTTATTTCACCGCGCTGGAAGTTTTCCGCATTGACCTGAAAATTGATTGTCGGATTAAAAGGATTCGGATAAAAATTCAGTGTCTTCGTCAAATGATTTTCATCATTTAAGCTGTAATTAATAAACTTAACGACACCCAGTCCGGCATAATGCAACTGTAATTTAATGCTGTGTTCCTGCATGTTCTGATTGGGACTGGTATAGGACAGCATGTAACGGTCCTGTGCTTCCATGCGGGATACGTCAAGCAAAATGTCTCTGAAATTTCCATTGATATCATAAAAATTACCGCCCGTCGGAATCACAATCGGACTGAACCAATCGGTTTGAAGATTATTCAAGCCGACTCCATGTACGGTGAAATCCATTTCCAGCATCCTGTTCACGATTTGTTCTTTGGTGTATGTCGTTTCCGGATAAGCTTCGTCTGTTATCCAAATAATGGTACGCTTGCTTCCCTCGCGGATACTGAGTTCTGTGGCTTTCCACAGCGCCGCCGGTGAATCTTCGATACCACCCCAAAGACTGATCGAAGCCAGGTTATCGCGTATCAGATCAATATCATCGGTGAGATCCCATACATCATCGACGGATGTACTAAAAGTGACGATGCCTATTTTGTAATCATAACCGTACGCAGCAAGACTGTCGGCAAACTCACCGATGTTGTCGCGCACCGCGTCAATTTCGTTTTGCATGCTGCCGCTGCAATCCAGTACAAAAACAACATCCACCAGGCCGGCATCACCGTATTTTTCAAGGCTGAAATCATCAATGGGCTGATCATCCTCAAATAAAAATATATTTTCTTCTGTCAGATTAAGAATTCTCTGACCGGTTTCTTCCTTTTCAACAGAGAATATGATTTCGACATTTGGATAAGCAGATGTAGCCAGCGAATCGTTTACAATAAGCAGACCTTCCTCCGAAAAAATTGTGGCAGGAACAAAAACCCGCTTGTTCATTTCATCAAGTATAACGTTATTCTGTATAAGCTTAACATTCAATTCGCTAACCTCGTCCTCATAGACAATTTTTGATTGCAGATTGATTTTTTTCAGATGCGATTCGGACATGGGCGCGTTAACATCAACCGGATTATCATCGGTTTTGAAGGCCCGCGGTAAAGTCAGATGCAGCTCACCTGCCGTGATATCCATTTCATTTTGATTGTTGATTTCTATATATGAATCCGGATTGCGCGGAAACATCAGTCCGTTTTCCATTCCAATCACTTGCGGCAAATCCCAGCGCATAAAAACCGGCGAGGAAAAATCGGGCCCGGCGAGATTCAGAATCAGATCGGTTTGGACCTGTTCCCCGGCCTGATGTTCCTGTTCATTCCAGAAAAGCTGCAGAACCAGATCATACAGCTTGCCGTACGGACTTTCTTCAAAATCCGGTGCATCATTCAAATACACATCGGGCCAGTTGGCAACAATGACCTGATCCGGCGCAGTGGTGTATTGCAGCTCAAGCGCAATGCCTTTTGCACCCTGTGCCCGTTCCCACAAAACCAGACTGCGGTTGAGGCCCGTCAAAACAATATCATCCGACACGAATTGTTCATTAAAAAATAAATGACCGTCGCCCCACTTACCCAGGGCCGGATCAACCACAATGCCCTGCCCGAAACTATGACCGACCGAATCGAGATTGGTTATCCGGTGGCGAAGGATCAGATCATTGCTTTCGCCTTCCTGTATAATCGAAAATTCGATGTGCAGAAGATCTTTAACCTGCGCGCTATATTTAAGCGTATCGCCGTTTTTTAACAGTTCTGATTGGCCGGTCTCCGTAAAATAATCCGCCAGTCGGTACCAGTTTCCGTCAATGGAAAACACCGGGTAGGAAGTTTTGGCAAAGGGGTGCCCGAAAGTCAGGTCGCAGTTATCGTCCAGCCGTGATTCGGATATGCCTTTCGTTGTGCCGAGGGTAAAATAGGCGCCATTAATCAGTGTGGCTGATATCCGGTCATTTTCCAAACTTATCGCATACTCAGGCCCCATTGAATGCGTGGATGATGTTTTTGCCATCGCCGGACGTTCCAGGTCAAACCGGCTCTTGTCGATAATTTGTGCCTGTAAATGCATAAATAAGATTGGAATAAGGAGTAAAATTTTTCGCATAAAACCTCCCGTGTTTGTTATTGATTACAGTAAATGCCCTGTTTTATTCTCAATATATGCTATCTGATTAGTATCATCTTAACGTATTGGGTATGTCTTTCAGCCTGAACCCGGCAGATATAAACGCCGCTCGGTACCGGATTGCCGGAATCATCCCTGCCGTCCCAGGTTAATTTATTCCAGCCCGGACTCTGCGCACCATCGATCAGAACCGCAATCAGCTGGCCTAACGTGTTGTATATTTTGACTGTGACGTGATATTCGCTTTTATCCGCAGGCAGATAGTAATGCAAAGTCGTTGTTGGATTGAAGGGATTGGGATAATTTTGCATTACCTTAAATGATTCGGGAGTCGTTTGCTTTTTATCATCAATATGCGTGGATTCATCATCATCTTCCTCATCATCGGCATAAAATGCCGTATATGGGGTAAGAATCTGAAAACGCAGACTAAGCCCGATGATCTGATCCACCAGTTCGTCTTTCTCGCCATAGGTTTCAATGAGGTAAAGCAGATGATCGATTTTAGCCCTGGCCCAGAGGCGCGGTACAAACCGGTGCCCGCCGACCGTATCGGGAAATGTAACATGCCTTTCATAAACAACTGCTTCATCACGATCCTTACCGCTCAAAACAACAGGAAATGTGCCGCTGTTTTTGTATAAACCCAATTGTAAAACCTGGCTGCCCCAGTAGAGATCATTTAAGCGTTTTGGATAGGTGTCCCATGAGTCAAGTCCCCCGAGATCAATTTCGATATCCGTTAAAACCGGTTTTGAGATGCGGGTGAAATGATCATTTACAACAATAGCAATACTGTCATCCGCTTCGATAAATTTGGCAAAGCCATGATTCTGCGCGGCCAGATCGCCTAAAAATGCCCGGCTGATGTCCTGCCCGAGGCCAAAAGAAAAAATCCTGACGTCATGCTGATTATTTTTTCGTACGATGCTCAGTATGGAGTCGGGATTCGTCTCCCCCCAGGTCGGACGTCCGTCAGTGAGAAAAATAAGGTTTGCCGATGTGCTGTCCGCATAGGACTGATTCAACGATTTGATTAAAGCCCCTTCGATATTGGTCATGCCCAGCGCATAAAGCTGCGAAACGAAATCGTGCGCGCTCTCAAGATTTTCAGATGTTGCCGGCACGAGGTCTTCATCAAAGGCATCAACGAAGGTACCGAAGGCCAGAATGTTAAACCGATCCGGCGGCTTCAGCAAATCAAGAAAATGATTCAGCGCTTCCTTAACCTGAGAAAGACGCTCTCCTTCCATGCTGGATGAAACATCAACCGTAAACACCATATCTTTGGGAATGACCTCTTCCTCATCCAGAATATCCGGCGGGGTAATCCACAGGGCATAGAAACTGTCCGTTCCAAAGGAATCCTGCATAGCTGGCGTGTATGTCAATATTTGACAGGTGACGTCCTCGCGCTGCAATTCAAATTCAACTAACAGATCAGCATCCGGGTAAAAATTTTCATCACCGAAAAACAGGGAATAGTGAAAATCAGATTCTGCGGATATGCGCATTGCCGTGGACGCGGCATGACTGGGACATCTGAAACTGCTGAAAGGATATTGGGAGCGCGCTTCCAGATTCAGCGTAACCGTTTCTAAGGGCCGTGATGAAAGTTCGGTTGTGTTCAAAGGAAAGTAATAAGTCACTTTACCGAATTCATAGGCCAGTGGTTCGACATAGGTGATTTCAACACGAACTTCGGAACGCGCATCGATCGGTACAATGCTCAGCCTGAACAAATTATCACCCAAATATTCCAGCAGGGCCGGATCGAGCCACTCACGCAGCTTTTTATTGTATTCCTTAACCGCATCTTCCCGCTCGCGAATCTCCGCCACGTAACGATTGCCGTTGACCCGGTATATCATTTCGCTGAGGACGGCATTTTCGGGCAGCGGAAAAATAAATATGGCCTCTGCGGATTGATTCAGTTCGTTATAAAATACCTGATCGAGACGGGTCACGGCGATCTGTTCATCAATATCGATTTGGGCGTCAATGGATTTGATCCACATTTTCTGATATGCTTCACTGCTCCAGCGCGGACGGCAGAACAGCGCACCGACCGCATATACTTCAGCAATACCAGCAAGCAGAAAGGCAAAAAACAAAACCATGGAAAATGTCCGGTAATTTTTTTTCATAATGGCCTCGCGGATTTTGGAGGTGGATATTTACGAGCCATAATGGGCAATATTGATGCCATTTAGGAGAGCCTATAATTTCAGGATAAGAGCAATGCGTTTTCTCAATAAGTGCGAAATATTTTCGCATAAGGCGAATAATTTGCGGGCACTTTTCATAATGCACAATTCAAATAATCGCTATCCGACTTGCACTGCATTTTTCATGATGTAAATTGCATACCATATCGAACAGGTCGCCAAAACCCGGAACCGGAGATTACGCATAGCGTTTCTTCGTTTTAATCAACAGGCATTTCAAAGGATGGTAATGGAAATTCAGGAACTGACCGGACGAATCAAATCACTGACGGCCGCGGCCGGATTTCACAAAACCGGCATTGCTCCGGTAAAAAGGCCAAAACATGCCCCCTACTTAAAAACCTGGCTGGCGCAGGAGCGGCACGGCGCCATGCACTGGATGGAGCGCTACAGTGAAAAACGGGGCGACGTGAGCAAACTCTGGCCGCCGGCGCAATCGGTAATCTGCGTGGCCCATAATTACTACAGTCCCCAAAAACACAGCGACGAGACTAATCACGCCAAAATCAGCCGCTACGCCTGGGGACGCGACTATCATAAAATGATCAAGAAAAAATTAAAAAATGTATTGCAGGAATTGAAGAAAATTGATTCTTCGGTTGAGGGACGCCTGTTTGTTGACACGGCGCCGATACAGGAAAAATTGTGGGCGCAGGAAGCGGGAATCGGCTGGCAGGGTAAAAACACCAATGTACTCAGCCGTGAATACGGATCGTGGCTATTTCTGGGCGAACTGCTGATCAACAAAATCCTGATTTATGATGAACCGGCCGTCGATCACTGCGGCGGCTGTACGGCCTGTATCGATGCCTGTCCAACTAATGCCCTCGAACCTTACCGCATAGACGCCCGGCGCTGTATTTCCTACCTGACCATCGAATACCGGGATAAGCCCATACCCGCTGAATTCCGGGATAAACTGCATAACTGGGTGTTCGGCTGCGATATTTGCCAGGATGTTTGTCCCTGGAACCGCTTCGCCGTCGAAACCAACGAGCCGCAGTATCATCCGGCGGAAGGAAACGTTGCCCCCGATCTTCAGTCACTGGCCCAACTGACTGAGGCCGATTTTAAAAAACGCTTTAAGCACAGTCCTGTCTGGCGGGCTAAATTTAAGAATTTTATCAGGAATGTGAAGACGGTGATACAATTTGCCATGAAGGGATAATAGCCAAGGAAACGTGGTTTTTCGAGAATCCATCAAATCAGTGAATAAAAAAATGGATACCCGCATTTCCCACAGGGACCGCTTTGCGGCGCGGCTATTACAATTATGCTTTACAATTTCGGGCCTATGTCGTTTTATGTGGGTAAACCCGGGAGCGACTTACGAATGCCGTGGTTGGCGGGGTAATGGGTTTGCCTATTCAGTGTTTCTCTGTTTCGCCCCCC
>CAYXRA010000193.1:0-8429 GCA_964467525.1 uncultured Calditrichaceae bacterium | reverse complement strand
GGGGATTTAAACTGAAATAGCAGTGTAAAAATCATTTTAAGTACAAAGAAAGGAGGTCGTGGCGGTCTGTTCTTCCGTTTAAATTTGTAAGTAAAGAAGCAAAGTATAACATAAAAAGAGGTAAGTCCTATGCAACGATTTTTACTGGTTTGTTTTATTCTGGTATTTGCCGTAACATCCGTGCTTGTCGCAAAGGACAGCGACAGCAAAAAGATGCCCGCCAAATCACAGAATCAGATTTCTCAGGAATTTAAAGTACTGAAAAGCGAGGTGGATAAGAGCCGCCGCAGCAATGTGCCGTCTTTTAATACCCTGAATAAAGTTGGTGATTTTACCGGCGGTATTTTCTGGGTAGATGATTTTGATTACGGCGCTTCACGCTGGCAGGGCCGTGATCTGAATATCCCGGTTGAGAATAAATGGCACCTCACGATGTGGGGCGCACTGGAAGACTATAGCTGGTGGGTTGCTGATTCAACTTTCGGTAACAACGGCGGATATGATAACCAATGGTACCAGGTTCTGGATACCGATCCTTTTGTTGTAACCGATACCAATGCCGTTTTAACATTTTTTCATCGCCACAATGTGGAACTGCCCGGCGGCGAACCGGAAGGGTATAATGCCTGGGACGGTATGAATGCCCGCATTTCCGTGGACAGCGGTATGACCTGGCAGGTGCTGCCATTTGATAGCTATGACGCCACCAGTTTGTACAGCTTCGGCTATCAGCACGGCGAAGGTCCGGGAATTCCCGGCTGGGTTGGCATTCGGGAAGAATGGACCATGGAATCCATCGCCCTGAAAGACTATGTAAAACAGGATTCGGTACTGATGATCCGTTTCGCCTTTGCCTCCGATCCGGGCTGGGCCACTTCCGGGGCGCCGCAATACGGCGATGCCGACGCCTTTGGCTGGCAGATCGACAGCATCGAAGTGAAAGCGGACACCAATTTCTATTTTGCAAATTATGGGGCGGAAGCCGGCATGACCGGAAAATCGATATCTTATGTACCCGATACGGAAAATATCTGGAATGTGATGACCATTCCCGCTGATATGCCGGTTGATTCAGTGAATCTTGATGCTGCACCGTCGCCGATTCATGCCGCGGTATTGCAGAAAGGCGAGGATATGTTTAGTTGGGATTCTACCTATCTGCCGGAGATGGATAATGTGTTTAGCAGTCTGGGCCCCATCCATGTGCCGGAAATGCCCGACAGCATTGCCCAGGTTTATCTCGATTTTGACATGATGCCCTATTACGTGGACCCGAACTGGAATACGGCAGGCGCTTACGCAATCGATTCTGTCGAATACTGGTTAATTGAAGTCCGTCACCAGGACAGCACGCTGTGGGAACCAATCTGGACCGTTGAACAGCAGGGACAGACTTTCCGTATCGTTAATACGGAAGAGCACGATGAGTGGGTGCGCTACACCGAATTTAACGGCTGGCCGGTTAATACCTCTCCCTATGATTTAAGTGAATATGCCGGCGAAAATATTTATCTGCGTTTCCATTTCTATTCCGATCAGGATGATCCCATTGGCCCCGGATTGCTTTTGGATGATTTATTCATGTACGCGCCGATTAATCCTCCGGATACGGTTGAAAATGTAAGTGCTATTCCAAATGGCGCCGATACGACCATTACGGTTAAATGGGACTGGAATCCCGGTCTGGTTTACCAGGTTTGGCGTACGACACCCGGCGATCAGTTTGTGCATCTGCAGGGACAGACCACCGACAGTTTTTTTGTAGATACGACGGTAACTGATTTTCAGGCTTACTACTATACGATCAGAGCCGCTGTGCCGTATGAGGGTGTTTCGGCCTGGTCCGATTTTGGCGGCGCTATAGTGATTCCGTCCGTACTCAAACGCTTCGCTTATGACGACGGTGAGCCCGACGGTTATTTTGATCCGGGCCGCTATAAAAAAACGGCTGTTAAGTTTTCCGCCGAATATTATCCCGTATCCTTCAACACCATGCTGATTCATCTGGATACGACACTGGTCAGAAACCGTGAACCGCAGCCCAAGGGGCAGTTCTACGTCTACTCCGAAGATCCGGTAACCGGTATGCCCGATACGGTCATGCGTTATAATGACGTAACCGACGGACTGTTAACCGGCCAGTTTAATGTTGTGCGGTTCGACGAAAAAGTAACCCTTGATACAGGAAGCGTATTTCTGGTTTATGAGCGCTATACCAGAAGCCCCTATCTCTCGGTAGATAAGTCGGAGCCCATCGATATGCGCACGTACTGGGACGATACGGACAGCACCTGGGCCTTAATCGATACCTTTGACGCCATGATGCACGTTTACTTCGACACCTCCGAAGCCAACTATCCTCAGGATACGACGGCGCTCGAGGATCAGGCTCTTATTGCCGACCGCTTTATTCTGGCGGAAAATTATCCCAATCCCTTTAACCCGGTAACGACGATTCCCTTTATCGTGCCGCGTCGTGCCGCCGGACAGGATTTGACGTTGACGGTGTACAATATTCTCGGTCAGAAAATAATCACACTGTTTGACGGCAAGGCCAGACCGGGACTAAATAAGATTAAATGGGAGGGCATTAATGAAAAAGGCCGTGCGGTTGGTACCGGTATTTATATTTACCAACTGAAGAGCGGTGATATTAAACTGAACCGCCGGATGCTGCTCATTAAATAAAGCAGCAGTTGTTTAAATCTTAAAACCCCGCCCTCAAGCGGGGTTTTTTGTTTAACAAAAGACTGATATAAATCACAAAAATATTATCAATTTTAATCTATCTTTAGTAAATTCTGTTTCAGCCGATATAAAAACAGTATCATGAAAATCTGCGCATCGTAAATAGGGCTGTGTTGCAGAAAAAATAAAGGAGCCGTTCGATTATTTGATTTGATGAAACATTCATGATTTTGCAAACACACCCCCCACCCCTTCGCCCCTCCCCCGATGAATCGGGGGAGGGGTTGGGGAGAGGGTTCTTCTAACACTCCCGCCCGGGCGGGGTTGGGGAGGGATTTTAAACAGAGGAAACAAAACAGACATATTTTTCCACCGGGTGATTCCGGATTAAGAAATCATAATCAAAGTATAATCAGATAAGGATATCATCATGAAGCAAATTTTTACCTTTAGTCTTGTTTTTTTATTATTTTTTACAATTTCAGGATTTGCCGGTAATGCATTGGTCGGTTACATGCCGAATGAAATCGCCATAAAACTGAGCAAAGAAGCGCTGGCAGATGTGGACTACAATCAACTTAAGGAAGGCTATACCGGTCTTCGCGAACTGGATCAGGTTAACGCATACCATAAGGTCAGCCGTCTTAAAGAGCATTTTCCGAATTTCAGAAATCGCGGCAATTCCGGCAAAGTAGTGACGCTTGATCAATGGTTCCTGATATATTTTCCTGACGGGGCGGATGTTGAAGCGCTGGCCGCCGAGTACAAGGCGCTGGCCGATGTGATCGAAGCGGCTCCGATACCGATCTGTAAAATCAATATTACCCCCGATGATCCGGAATATCCCTACCAGTGGCATCTGGATAAAGATAATGAGCACGATCCCGATATTGACGCCCCGGAGGCCTGGGAAATAGAGACCGGTTCCACCGAAATTATCGTTGCTATGTTAGATAGCGGCGTGCGCTATTACCACAAAGACCTGGGCGGCGGCAATGCCAGCGCCGGCGACCGCAACTCAATTAAGGGCAATATCTGGATCAATACCGATGAACTGGCCAACGATGATCCAAACGATGATGATGATGAAAACGGATATAAGGATGACTGGGTTGGCTGGGATTTCGTAGACGGCAACCCGCAAAGTTACACCTGGAGCGGCGAAGACTACGATGATGAAGACAACGATCCGCGCGACTACAACGGGCACGGCACCCACTGCGCCGGTAATGTGAGCGCTATCAATAATAACGACCGCGGACTCTGCGCTGCCGGCGGCGGCTGGGGCGAAGACGCAAATGGTCTGGGTAACGGTGTAAAAATCATGTGCCTGCGCATAGGCTGGAACGATAAAGATGCCTGGGGTAATGAAACCGGGTATGTCAGTATGAGTTTTGCCGCCAATGCCTTTACCTATGCCGCGGATAACGGCGCGCACATTGCATCCTGCAGCTGGGGATCTTCCTGGTATCCGGCGCTGGAAGATGCCATCAACTATTTTCTCTACGGTACGACCAACCCGGGCGGCAGCGAACCGCAACTCACCTTAATCTTTTCCGCCGCCGGAAATTCAAGCTCCACTTCGGCCGATTATATGTGCAGCCGCAGCGATGTGATCGCCGTAGCTGCCACCACCTCTTCGGATAATGCCGCGGATTTCACCAATTACGGCAGCTGGGTCGATATATCGGCGCCTGGCAAAAGTATTTACAGTACTTACCATGATCACTATAGTGCAGGCAAAGATGATTACGCTACTTTGAGCGGTACTTCTATGTCTGCGCCCATTGCCGCCAGTGTCGCCGCGCTGATCTGGTCCCACGATTTAACGCTGAGTGCGGAAGATGTCCAGACTTATCTGTACGATGGTGCGGATGATATCGAAGATGAGCTGGATTCGAAATATAAAGGCAAGATGGGCGTCGGACGTGTGACCGCCTACGGTTCGCTGAGCCTTTTCCCGAGCGCCCTTGCCGCGGTGTCGGATGCTTTGCCGGAACAATTTGAACTGCGGCAAAATTATCCCAATCCGTTCAATCCCGCGACTACTATTAAATTCGGCATACCGGAAGCGGCGAAGGTAACGGTTGATGTTTATAATGTCGTGGGGGTAAAGGTTGCCACGGTTTTCGAAGGCGTCAAATCTGCAGGTTATCATCAGGTCGATTTTAATGCGGATAATCTGGCCAGCGGAATATATTTTTATCGCATTGCGTCTGAAAATTTCACGGCGGTTAAAAAAATGATGTTGATTAAATGATTTTTTTCCGAAATAAATTTTCAAATTGAATCAAATGCCCGCGTTTTGAATTATTGAAGCGTGGGCATATTTTTAACAGGTTTTACTAAAATTGAGATGAGCCAATGAGACAATTCATTTTGTTTATGCTTTTTTCCTTCGGTCTTTTGTTTGCCAAAGACGATTACTACCGCAACCGCATTCTGTTTTGCCTGAATAATAATATCAGTCATCTGCAGTTCGATCAACGCAAAAAGCCATACGTCAATGTGGATAATCAGAGTGTAAACGCCCTGCTGCAAAAGTATAAAATCATAAAAATAGAAAAGTGGCTTACCTCGGCTGATGATTCCGATGTCGTGGACGGCGTTAACCTGTCCAAGATTTATCGCATTGAGTTTGAATCAAAATATGATTTGCCCGAACTGAAAAACATCATTGCCGATTTCGGTAATGCCCCGGATATTCACTCTGCTGATTATGAGCCGATTCACCGCATTAAGCAAGCAACCGGCCCTTACACGCCTGATGATCCCCGTTTCAATCTGCAATGGTACATTGAAAAAATTCAGGCGGATTATGCCTGGGATCTCTGGCAGGATAAGACGCCGGGCGATTCAATCATTTTAATTGGTATCGTCGATACGGGCATCGATTATTTGCATCCCGATCTGAAAGAATCCCTTTTCATTAATCCCGGTGAAGACATTGACGGCGACGGTAGGATTACCGCCGTTGATAGTAACGGCGTCGACGACGACGGCAACGGAAAGAAAGACGATTTTATGGGCTGGGATTTTGCCGGAAAAAACAGCGACGCCCCGCATGACAACGATGTGCGTCCGCCCCATGCCGGGGAGGGCGCTGTGCTGAGTCACGGTACCCATTGCGCCGGCATTGCGGCGGCAACCGCCGATAATGGCATCGGCATCGCCGGCGTTTCCTTTCGCAGTAAAATTATTGCAACAAAGCATTCCTATGATGACGACCTGGAGTATCCGGTTTATCTGAATGGCACCGGGTACGACGGTATTCTTTATTGCGCGAAAATGGGCGCCGATGTAATCAACTGCTCCTGGGGCGGACGCGGCTATTCATTATATTTCGATAAATATTTACTGAAAGAAGTTACCGAAAAGTACAATGCCGTTGTCGTCTGCGCCGCCGGGAATGATAACGACGAAGACAGCGATCCCGACGATCACAACGGCAATCACTATCCGAGCAGTTACGAACGCACCCTCTCCGTAGCGGCGACCACTTCTTCAGATAACAAAGCGTCATTTTCCAATTACGGTAAACTGATTGATATCGCCGCGCCGGGCGTCAATATTCACAGTACGATTCATGATAATGCCGGTTCCTACGCATCCTGGCCCGGCACCTCGATGGCCAGTCCGGTCGTCGCCGGATCATATGCCCTGCTTAAGGCCTGGTTTCCTGATTCGGGCAATACCTGGTTAACCGAAAAATTACTCTCGACCGCGGATAATATTGATGATGTCAATGCATCGTATGCCGGAAAACTGGGCAGCGGCCGGGTCAATGTTTACAATGCCATCGCCAGCAGCATTTTTCCCAGAATATCAATTAATGATTATGCTTATGTTATAACCAATGACAACGGCGATGGTCAGTTGTCACCCGGAGACAGCGTACGAGTGCTTATTACGCTGTCAAATGACAAGCTCTGGATGCCTGCCGGCAATATTGAGATGATTGTCTCTTCCGAATCCGAATCAATCGTATTTACCGATTCGCTGGCCAGGATCAGCGAATTGGAAAACGGTGAGATGGATTACAATCAGGATGATGAAATTTTATTATATATCCGCGAAGATGCGCTCTATGGCACATTCACCATTAATGTGCATATCAGCGCAAACCAGGATAGCGGGATGCCTTATACTTTCAGTGATACGATAGAGCTGACATTATCTTTGAATCAGGCCGGTTTTCCCGTAATCGGCAATTCTGTTTCCGCGCCGCTGGCAGTAACTGATTTAAAGGGGGACGAGAAACTGGAAGTTGTATCCATCGATGAAACCAATTATTGCAATGTGTATCACCATGACGGCAAAAGCGCCGGTGGATTTCCCATCCTGAGCGGAGGCTATGCAACGGCGCCGCCCGTGATCGCCGATATGGATAATGACGGTAAAAAGGAAATCGTTCTCATTTCCCAGTCCGGTGTAGTAACCGTTGCAAAAAGCAGCGGCTCGATCAGAACTAAAATTGAGTTGGGAGAGACCATTTATGGTAATCTGAGCGTCGCCGATATGGATCTTGACGGAGAGCTGGAAATGGTGGTCGGTTCCATGAAGAAAAACCTGCATGTAATTAAACTTGACTCTACCGGGCTACCCGGCTTCCCCATGGAATTTTCCTCCGGTATCAGGCAGGGCGTTGCCCTGGCCGATCTGGACGCGGATGAGATCCCGGAAATGATTTTCAGTACCCAGGATAAGAAACTGTTCGTACTTAATGCCTTCGGGGATACTTTATATAATTATCCCGTTACGCTCGATACCCGCTTGAGTCAGACGCCGGTGATTTATAACCGGGAAGATAATTTCAATATTATCTTCCCTACGGTTGATAACCGGCTGATGATTTATAATCTGGATACGGTTAAGGTTGTTGATTATCAGTTAGAAAATGCCATCACCTCGGCGCTGGCCCTGGAAGATCTCGATAATGACGGATTGCCCGAGGTCTGCTTTGCCACTGAGGGCGGTTTATTGTATGCCATGCATCTTGACGGAACAGTAATGAATAATTTCCCGGTCACCATAGAGGGCAGCGTTTTAACCGCGCCTGTCTTTGCCGATTTTGGTGATGACGGTACCGTGGAAGCCGTCACTTCCACCCAAACCGGCAAAGTATATGTTATCAATGCCGACGGTTCCTTTTATACCGGTTTCCCGGCCAGCTTCGAGGGACATCTGAACGGTTCGCCGGTGATCGCCGATTTGGACCGCGACGGCGATCCGGAAATCGTTGCCGGCGGATATTCCGGAATTAATGTCATAGATATGGCCGGGGATTTTGGTCAGAGCAAGCTCTGGAATACCTATCTCGGCAATAACAGGCGCACCGGATATTACACGGATGCGGTCACAGGGGTGAAAAATATTGCTTCAGCGGGCGTACCTGATCGTTTTGCACTGGATCAGAATTACCCCAATCCGTTCAATCCGGTAACGACAATCAGTTACCGGCTGCCGGCATACAGCAATGTCCGTTTGATTGTATATGACCTGCTCGGCCGGAAAATCAAAACCCTGTTTTCGGGATATAAACCGGCAGGCGTGTATCAACTGCAGTGGAACGGCCTGAACGACCAGGGACGGCAGGTCGGGAGCGGATTGTATATTTACACCCTCTGCGCAGAATTGAAAGACGGCCGCTCCCATGTGATTAATCGTAAAATGCTGATGTTAAAATAATTTGTTTTTTTGTAGAGACGTTGCATGCAGCGTCTCTACATTGACAAAAGAAT
>CAYXRA010000192.1:0-8459 GCA_964467525.1 uncultured Calditrichaceae bacterium | reverse complement strand
CCTGGCGCAAGCCACCTGCCACAGGCACCCCTTTGGGGCCTTTGGGGCAACCCCGCCCTGGGCGGGACGAAAAGTAGGGGGCGAAAGCCCTATGTCTATATTAATCATGTCTTTGTGTGTTTGCAAAATCATGAATGTTTCATCTATTTATCTGTGATTACAGACCATCATTTAGCCTGAGTGAATTGGATAAAAATCGAAAAAGCTGTTTTTTATTCGGTAAGCAATAAATAAAGATATCCGCTGAGGGCGGCAACGGAAACACCGAGCATCACAGAAGCATAAGCGTCAAAGTCGGCGGATTTATCATAATATTGGTTCAGTTTCGATAAACTGCTTGTCTCAAGATATATGTCGTAGTAATCGTCTGCTTTTCGCTTCAGATAGAAAGAAGCCCAGTTCGAAGCTACGGCAGTAATAATCAGCGCCGGTTTTAAGTAAGCCTTTAAGTTGGATGATTTCTGTAAAACGGATCCGTCACGTATTCCCGAAGCATTCTTAAATACGGTAAAGCGGGGTTGCGGATTTTCTTCACGTTTGCCCAGATTAATGACAATCGTATCCGCCGGCAGAATGTGAAAATGATGGGTCTGAGCGTGGACAAGCCAGTTTTTGATATTAACCGGATGGGCAGTCAGCAAGTGTTGCCCCGGCGGCAAAGCAACAAGCGGTTCAGCCATCCGGTCGAGCGCGATAGTATCATCAACGGTAATCTGCCAGTTGTCAGCGTTGCGGATTTTCAGAAATCCGGACGAAGCAACACTTTGGGCAAAAACATTGCCGGACAAGATAATGAAAAGCCCGATGATAAATCCGTAAATTTTATAATGTCTCCGCCTGATTTTATATGAAGAAAGATTATTCATTTTGACTTTCTTGTTTTGTCTCTGATTTGGTGAACAGACTTATTTCTTTATATTCGTAACATAAAATAAGTTTATCTTCAAATGGAACGGGCAGTGATCTGAGACGTCCTTTAAGTTCGATTTTCTGAAGCAGCTTACCATTATTTTTATCAATGATATAAAAATATTTTTGCGCACTGCCCGCCAAAATAACGTTATCGGTTACCAGCAGCGGCGCCGAAGGCGGACCGTTCATCCGAAACTGCCAGTCGAAAGTGCCTGCTTTGCGGTTATAGGCTTTAATCAATCCGTTGCTAAGGGGAATAAAAATGGTTTGGCCGTCATTTCCCGATGCATTGAAATATAAATTCAGATCAAAATGCAAACTGTCCCGGGTTTTTCCGTTCCTGATGTCTATGAAATAGATTGAACCGTTATAGGTGCTGACAATAACTGAACCGGAATTAATCACCGGACTGCTTAATACCGCTTGCTGAAGTGGTTTTTCCCAGATTACCGAACCGGAAGCAGGCTCCAGATTGAAAACGGCGCCGTTAGCGGTTACGGCAAGCAGATTTTGTCCGTCGAAAGCCAGATTCTGTTCAATTTTGTCTCCGGTTTTATTTTTCCAGATTATCTCTCCGTTCCGGGCGTTAAGGCAAACCACATGACCGTCTGTACTGCCGTGAAAGATTCGACCATCGGCAGCAACGGGAGCTGTTTTTGAACGGGATCCTTTCAGTGACCAGATGGTTCTGCCCTTTAAAATATCATAGGCAAAGAGACCGTGATCCCCGCTGAGCGAACTGATGTATAAAATATTTTCATAAAATGTCGGTGATGACGATATGGCTTTGGATAGTCTGGTTTTGCTCTGTTTGTCTAATTTCCCGGCGCGCATTTTGTACAGGTAACCGTTGGTTGTGGTCAAAAACAAATGATTCGCAAAAAGCAGCGGTGTTCCGGTGACCAGACTGCGCAGGCCATCATCCGATTCCATTTGCACCGCGGTTGGCGCCACAACGGGCAGGTAATTTTGACGTTTAAAGTTTATGCCATCGGTAAAAATTGTCGGCTGAATTTCGTTTTGCGCATCCGGTTTTAGCCGGGGACTCTGACAGGAAATTACCACAAACGCCAGAATCAGAGCGCTGCATGCAATGCGCCCCATGCTATATAAATTTTTTCTTTTCAATTGAAATCGTTTCATATTATTCGTAAAACGCCATTTAGTTTTCGTTAAAAATCCCAGCCAAAAAAGAACTGGGTGATGGTACTGTTTCCGATGGATTCGAAGTCGGTTTTTCGTCCGATATCCAGGCGTAAAACCAGCACGTTGGCCAGCCGGAAGCGAATCCCCAGTCCGAAGCTGCCTTTAAGTCCCTGCCATTCCTCATTCCAGGCATTGCCGGCATCAAGAAATAAAGCGCCGCGAATACCGCTGAATCCGATCGAAAAGAACGGCATGCGTATCCCAAGCATGTCGATTAACGGAAAGCGCAGTTCCTGGCTGAGCAGGAATATGCGTTTGCCGTGGAGCGACCAGCGCCGGTACAGACGCAAATCCCAACTGCCGCCGAAATAAAACTGCCGTATTTCTTTTCCTTCATTAAATAAGGATAACAGACGTACTGCATAGGCGCTGCGTCTGTTCAGCCGGAAATATTTACGTAAATCGATCAATCCGGTCAGATAACTTACATTGGAATAAGCAAAGTCATACGTATTCCCGAAAGTTACATTGAAACGCTGACCATCGATCGGGCCGGTGGGACCCCAAATGGAGTTGTCATGCACGAAGGAAATAAAATTGGAATTGATATATGCGTAACGCTGTTTCTCAAAAAACCAGTCCTTATCCGAATAATACAGATTTTGATGCAGCGTTATACGCGAAAAATGGGACAGGGGATAGCTGAGCAACAGATATCCTCCGACATTTTCCTCGTAAAAATAGGCGTCCTGGGGATTGTAATAATAGCCGGCGAAACGGAATAATCCTGTTGCATAGTTAATGCGTTTGGCCAGGGATACTTTTGTGACGGCCAGATTAAAGCTTTTCAGGAAATCCCCGGAAGTACGGGCGTTATTGTACAATAGCACGTAGTACTGGTCATTACCCAGTACATCGGTAAAGGCCAGTTGGGCGCCGCCGGTAGTGCCGAACAGCGGATCCTGCGAAACCTGGGTCTGGGCAAAGTCAAGATCATACCTTCTGATATAGGGTTTTCGCGATTCTACTTTACTGTCGGCGATGCCGGCATATTGCCAGGGTTGGATCAGTTTGGTACGAATCGATTCTTCAACCGTATCGGCATGGGCTAAATTAGCTGCAATATTCTCGTCGAGACGAATTTGAAAACGCATATTTTCATAGGTGGAAAAAAGCAGCGCGCCACCGGGCGTCCAGGCCGGATCGAAGGCCGAACCGATGTAGCGGGTGATTTTATGCATTTTTACCGGTTCGTGACCGGTAATGTGCTTTAACGGCTCGTCGATAATATAGATATTATTCGATCCGCAGCGATCGGAAACATAGGCGATCTGTTTCCCATCGGCAGAGAAGACCGGACTCTGGTCTTTCTGCATGCCGTAGCTCAGGTAAAATATTTCGCCGGAATTACGGTTTATTAAAAATAAATTGGAAGCACCCTCTCTGCCCAAACCGGTGCGGTCGGAGGCAAAGGCGATAAACTGACCGTCGGGCGACCAACTGGGATCCGCATCATTGTAAAAATCATCGGTTAATTTGATCAGAGATTCGTCTTGCAAATTAAAAATATAAAGGTCTTTATAACCGGCGACATTGAGTCCGCTGAATACGATTTCCTTTCCGTCCGGCGACCAGGCCGGGGAAATCAGTCCGACGAGATTTTTGAAAAAATATTTATCGACAATTTCACGCTTGTCGATATCATAAATATAAAGGGCGTCGGTTTCTCCGCTTTTTGAGGTAAAGACCAGCAGACCCTCATCATTCACATCGATTTTAGAATCAAATACATGAAATGCTTCAAAATCCGATGAGGCTTCACCCTTAACCAGTGTGATCACATTTTCATCCTCATCATATTCGAGAGGTTCCAGTTTGCGCATATAAATACTGGAGTAGCCGGTGCGGTTACCGACAAAGACCACGTAGTCTTCACCATTATTGTTAAAATAAACCGGTTTAAAATTATAGCCTTCGCGCACAATGGTGGAGCTGACCTGGGCAATAAAATCATTGTCCTGCAGCATCGGATAGTAACGCTTCTTCAGATCGTACAGATATTTCTGGTCGAACTGGCGGTAATCCATTCCCAGAACGTCGATGAAGCACTCCTCGAAACGCTGGTATTTCCAAAGGTTTTCCATCAATAACAGTATTTTGTCTTCGCCGTATTTACGGGCGATGTATATCATAACATCCTGCCCGACTTTGTACATGGTAAACGTGCCCAGAATGCGGTACATCTGTTCGAGACCGACGATATAATTATTTAATACGGCGTCTTTCAGAACCATTTCGCCCCTGGCGTCCCAGCCGCCGGACCAGAATTCCGCCAATCCTTCCGTAAACCAGAGCGGCGGATAAGCGCCGTCCAGTTGGTTGTGCATAGCCAGTACATTGTACACTTTGCTGTGCATGAACACATGGACCAGCTCGTGGCGGATGACTTTTCTGAACTGTTTGATATCGCCGTTGCCGGGCACGACTACGCGTCCCTTCATAA
Source organism: uncultured Calditrichaceae bacterium (assembly GCA_964467525.1). Classification (GTDB taxonomy): domain Bacteria; phylum Calditrichota; class Calditrichia; order Calditrichales; family Calditrichaceae; genus CAYXRA01. Next base: position 3,898 of record CAYXRA010000192.1, on the reverse strand, counting down.
ATTCGAAAAAACCGCCCACGCCTTCCGGAATAAAACCGGGGGTCACATTGGTCTGCTGGAAATGCATGTGCGTGCTGTAAAAAATGAGCGGAATGCGCCGGGTCACGGAATAGTTGAATTTGGTTTCCAGGTATTTAAAACTCTCTTCCGCAAAGTGGGCGCCTTTCTCGGCGATGTCGCGCATTTCGGGATAATAATAGATATCGAAATGTGTGGTTTTTAGGACCTGCCAGTCAAAATCGGTATACTGTACTTTGTTGCGTCCGAAATGAAAACCCTGAGCATTTATAAAATTACAGTTTGAAAAAACAATCAGGACTGCAAAAATCAAAACGGATATACGTAAATTTAAGCCTTGACTAGGGATCATCGAATTAATCTTTTTTGATTAAATGTATTATAATTCTGAAACGTTTCCGGATGCCGCAAAAATTCTTTATTTTTCAGGATAGAAAAAATCCCCGCGCATATTGTATCCTCCTGTGCGTTCAGATTGATGTTATTTTTAAAACGCATGCTAATTTCTATGCCTTGATATGAATTTAGTTTCAAACTAATTATATATTGAATCGGTTTCAATATAATTAATTGATATGATTGCAAAAAAATTTCTAAATTTGAAAATCAGTAAATAAAAAGTGCACTAAATATTTAAGTAAAGTCAACGACGGAAAAGAATGGATGAGTCAATCATTGTTGTTTCCGGCATGCCGCGTTCCGGTACGTCTCTGATGATGCAGACGCTGGCGGCGGGCGGCGTTCCCGTCTTTACGGATGAGAAACGGGCGGCCGATGCCCATAATTATCAGGGATATTTTGAACATGAAGCCGTGAAGACGCTTGAAAAAGACAATCGCTGGCTGGAAAATGTGAAAGGACAGGCGCTAAAAATTGTAAGCCCTTTGCTGCGGTATCTGCCGGAAATGCATAATTATAAAATAATATTTATGGAAAGGAATATCGGCGAAATTATTTTGTCTCAGAATGCCATGCTGAAAAAAAACGGTAAAGGTCCGGGCCGGATCAGCGACATTCGACTGCATGAATTATACGCAAAGGAAATAAGATCAGTGAAGTCATGGATGGATGCACAATCCAATATTGATGTTTTATATGTGCATTACGCCGATCTGATCCGCGATGCGGTTTCACAGGCGCGCAGACTTGAAAATTTTTTGGATCGCCGGTTTGATGTATCTAAAATGGCCGCTGTTGCCGATAAGAAAATGTATCGCAGTAAAATAACGGCTGTTGACGACGAAAAAGGCTGAGGACTTTTGCGTATTAAGCCGAAGACCGCAAAATTAAATGCAATCCTGTTTTGCCTGAGTCCCCGTGTTGTTTTAAATTTGATGGAATGAGAGGTAAGAAGTGAAAGGTGAGATATGAAAGCACTGATGAAGTATCGAATGATTTAAACTGAAAAAGTTATCAGGCAGGAGTAGTAAAAAAATATTATTGAATATTGAAGATAAAATTAATCTGGAGAAAATCTGATGAAATCAATTCTTGTTACCGGCGGCGCCGGATTTATCGGTTCAAATTTTGTTCGTTATATGCTTAAAAAATATGATTACCGGATTATTGTCCTCGATGCCCTGACCTATGCCGGTAACCGCGGCAACCTGAAAGATCTGGAAGGCGATCCCCGTTATCTTTTTTATCACGGTGATATTACCGATGAACAGGTGGTGAACAATCTGATGAGCAATGTGGATGCTGTGGTCAATTTCGCCGCTGAAACCCATGTCGATCGCTCGATCCATGAAGCCGGAACATTTATCGAAACCGATGTCCGGGGCACATTTGTCCTGCTGGAGGCGGCTAAAAAATATTGTATTAAACGATTTTTGCATATATCGACCGACGAGGTCTATGGATCCATTCTCGACGGATCATTCAAAGAAACCGATCTGCTCGAGCCCAACAGTCCCTATTCATCCAGTAAGGCTGGCGGCGATCTGCTGGTGCGCTCCTATTTCGTCACTTACGGCGTACCGGCTCTGATCACGCGCAGCTCAAATAATTACGGACCCTATCAGTATCCGGAAAAGTTGATCCCGCTTTTCGTGACCAACGCCATCGATGATTTGTCGCTCCCACTATACGGCGACGGCAAAAATGTGCGCGACTGGATCTATGTCGATGACAATTGCGCAGGGATCGACGCCGTGCTGCACAAGGGACAGGTCGGGGAAATCTATAACATCGGCGGCGGAAACGAACGGGAAAATATCTTCATCACCAATTTTATTCTGGAATACCTGGGCAAACCCAAAACGCTGATCAAACCGGTTAAAGACCGCCCGGGACACGACCGGCGTTATTCCATCGATACCTCCAAAACGGAAGCGCTGGGCTGGAAGCCGCGGTTCGATCTTGAAGCGGGATTAAAAAAGACCATTGACTGGTACAGGGAAAATGAAGCCTGGTGGCGGGCCATAAAGGAAAAACAGGAAGCTTATAAAAAGTTTTACGAAGCACAGTACAAAGAGGATTAGGAACAAAACATTTTTCAATCTGATTAATCCGGATAAAAACGCCGCTCTAAAGCTGTGCTTTTACGGCGATGAAAATAACTGAGAATAAATATGACGCGTCCCAAACATCCCTGTAAAAATCATCCCCAAAAATTAACCGCCAGAAAATGCTATTATTGCAGCGATCCCATCTGCACAGAATGTCAGATGAATCTGGCGCACCATCGCTTTTGCAGTCGCTTCTGTTATTTCAAATGGCGGGTTCACATATTTATCTCAGGGATATCTTTCTCAAAGGAATTTGCCATTCTGCTCGTATTGATCATTGCCGGCAATCTCTTTTTGCTTTTTTATCTTGACCGGGAACCGGAAGCGATAACGAAAAAAGATATCAAACCGGCCAATGAAACAAGTATTATTACGCCCGGCGATTCCAACGCATTCGGAATGGATACGCTGCGTCTGCCCATGAAGCATACCCTGCAACTGAAAATACAACTGCCGCCCAATTCCGTTGCCGCCCTCTGGCGGGACGGCCGTTTTGTAACCACGGCCATCCAGAATGAGGAACCGCTGAAACTGGATACACAATATCTGCATCAGGGACTGAACCGTTTTGCAATCTGGCGAATGGATCAGGAGGGGCGCAGCACACTGGTCGATTCTTTTACGATTATGTTTGAGTCGGCCAGAATAAATTACCTGCGCCGTTATGTCACCGCGGTGAACACCGATGAAAAGCTGATCGCCCTTACCTTCGACGGCGGTTCGCTGGACAAAGGCACGGCGCGGATACTGGATATGCTCCGCCAATTGGATGTGCGCTGCACGATGTTTCTGACCGGCCGGTTTATCCGGCGTTATGAGCCGTTGATTCGGCAAATGATCGAAGATAATCATGAAATAGCCAATCACTCCTGGTCTCACCCCCATCTCAACCACCTGGAGATCGATGGGAGCTACGCATCCCTGCCCTATGTCAGCCGACCGTTTGTTTATGAACAACTTTTGAAGGCCGATAGTCTGTTCAGAGAAATAAGCGGCTATCCCATGGCCCCGTACTGGCGCGCGCCATACGGTGAAGTGAATAATGATATTCTGCTGTGGGCGGCCGAAGCCGGTTACAAGCACATCGGATGGTCGGCCCGCTGCGATAGCTGGGACTGGGTCGCCGACAGCAGCTCGCGGTTTTACCGCAGCAGTGAGGCAATTCTCGAACATTTTCTTGATCTGGAAACCGAGGATGGATTGCAGGGCAAAATTATTTTGATGCACCTGGGCAGCGAAAGGGAAAAAGATTTTCCCTATTTGATACTGCCCGATTTGATTCAGACCTTGCGCCAACGCGGTTACCGGTTTGTGGCCGTAAGCCAATTGTTAACCGTGAGTTGATTTTTTTGAGATAGATACGGAAGATT
>CAYXRA010000191.1:0-8481 GCA_964467525.1 uncultured Calditrichaceae bacterium | reverse complement strand
GAATCAGATTTCATCGCCAAAGGCGCCTCTTTGTTAAAGTGAGAACTTTAAAAAGAGAAATGAGAAAGTTTTAAGGGAAAGGGTGGTAAAACTATACTATTTTCCCCGAATAACGATTAACGAATACCAAATTAAGGAGCCCAAAATGTACATTAAAACAGGTCTGTTTATCCTGGCGTCTTTTATACTCCTCACCATCGGCTGTTCAACAAAAAAATCAATCGAAACAAAAAAAACACATCATGGTGAACTTAAAATGGAAGAAAAATTAGCCCAATTCGCCGAAGTCGAAATCAAGTATGATGACGCGCTTCTGGATCGCCGGCAAAAGACTGTGCTTGCCAAGCTGTACCAGGCAGCCAAAATAATGGACGGGATATTTCTGGATCAGGTTTATTCAAAAAATCAGAAATATCAGGCGCGCTTATCTTCAGCAACGGATGAGGAACTGAAGCTGGTATATGAATATTTTAAAATCATGTTTGGTCCCTTCGACAGGCTGGATCATAACAAACCCTTTTACGGCGATGAAGAAAAACCGCTGGGGGCGAATTATTATCCGGAGGATATGACCAAAGCGGAATTCCGGAAATGGATCGAGGATCATCCCGGGGACGAAAAAGCCTTTACCTCCGAATTTACGGTTATTCGCCGCCAAGGCGACCGGCTGGTGGCTATTCCGTATTCCGAGTATTACAAAGAACCGCTGGGCAGGGCAGCGCAGTTATTGCGCGAGGCAGCCGAATACGCCGATAATCAGTCGCTGAAAAGATATCTGATCACCAGGGCCGCTGCCTTCGAAACCAATGATTATTACCGCAGCGATCTGGCCTGGATGGATTTGAAAGATCACACCATCGAAGTTGTTATCGGACCGTACGAGGTTTACGAAGATGCCCTGTTCAATTATAAAGCGGCTTTTGAATGCTTTTTAACCATCAAAGATCCCGAAGAGAGCAAGAAACTGGATAAATTCGTTCAGTATCTGGATGCCATCGAACGGCATTTGCCGAATCCCGAATCACACAAGAATTTTGAACGCGGCAGCGAATCACCAATGGTCGTCGTGCAGGAAGTCTTCTCCGCCGGCGATACCAAAGCGGGCGTGCAGACTTTGGCCTTCAATCTGCCCAACGACGAGCGTGTCCGTCAGGCCAAGGGATCCAAAAAAGTAATGCTCAAAAATATTCATGAAGCAAAGTTTGAAAAACAGCTTAAGCCGATTGCCGAACTGATCCTTGCCGAAGACCAGTTGCCCCATGTTACCTTCGACGCTTTTTTTAATCATACACTCATGCATGAAATTTCGCACGGCGTCGGTCCCGGCATCATTACCAAAAACGGCAGGAAAACGGAAGTGAAAAAGGAACTCAGGGAAACCTATTCCAAAATTGAGGAATGTAAAGCCGATGTGCTGGGCATGTATAATAATATATTCATGATCGAAAAAGGCGTCTATCCCGAATCGATGGAAAGGGAAATCTGGATTACATTCCTGGCCGGGACGTTCCGTTCCATCCGCTTCGGTATCAGCGAGGCGCATGGCGCGGGCAATGCCATCATTTACAATTATCTGCTGGAAAACGGCGCCTATGTTTATGATGAAGCTAAACAAAAAGTAAGCGTCAATTTTGAAAAGATTTATCCCGTTGTCAAAGATCTGGCCAACAAAGTGCTGTTGATTCAGGGCAACGGTGATTACGAGGCGGCCAGTGCTTTCATCGCCAGATATGCCATTGAGACACCGTCCATGGTAGTGCTGAGATCGAAGCTATCGGCAATTCCCGTGGATATCAAACCGGTTTTTCAGATTGAGCAATTGCTGGGGAACAAGTAATTTGATCACACGAATCTCATTCTGCGGGAAATTGAACGGTCGCGGTCCGGATTGACCTGATTACCCTTTAAATGTTCAATTGTTTTTTTCGAGTGTATAAATTATCTGTATTGCAATGATTTATATTGAAAATGAAAATACGGATCCTGCGTTTAATCTGGCGCTTGAAGAGTATGCCCTGCGCAATCTTGATATTGATTACGATTATTTGCTGATATATCGCAATCGCCCGTCGATTATCATCGGTAAACACCAGAATGTTGTCGAAGAGGTCAATCTGCGCTTTGCCCATGAAAACGCACTGCCGGTTTTGCGGCGCATATCCGGCGGAGGCGCGGTATATCATGATCTGGGGAATATTAACTTCAGCTTTATAACCAGGCATACCGGGACGAATATCAATCAATACCGGATATTTCTTCAGCCGATCATCAAAACAATTGAAGGTTTTGGTTTAAGTGTGCAATTGAACGAAAGAAATAACCTGTTAATTGACGGGAAAAAAATTTCCGGCAATGCCCAGTTTTCCAGTCGCGACCGCCTGTTAAGCCACGGCACATTGCTTTTCGATACCGACTTGCGGGCAATGAGCGCGTCCCTGTCCAGGAGCAACGGACTCATGATTAATTCCAAAAGCACCAAGTCCGTGCGCAGTGAGGTGACAAATTTAAAAGAACATTTCGGGCAGGAAGTATCCGTCGATCATTTCATAAAAAGAATGGTAAGGGATATTGCAGGATCAGCACCGGATTTGTTCAAATTTTCTCCCGCACAGTTATTGGAAATAGAATCACTGGCTGAGCAGAAATACGGAACCTGGGATTGGAATTACGGACGTTCCCCGGCCTGTACCATACAAATTGAAAAAGTGGTAAACGAAAAACGTATCAGGTGCAGCGCAAAGATTGGGCAGGGCTGTCTGAATCAGGTGCGCATCGATAGCGATGACTGGTTCGGTGACGAAATAAAGTTTATTGTTGATCGTCTGGAAAGCGTTAAATTCGATTTTATATCGATCGGTCTGCTTAACCGGCAAATTGCCGGCAGAAGTGAAATTTTAAAAACCTTTGATTTGTTAGAACTATTTTTTTAAACGGAGAATTTATATGCAAAGCATTGCAGTCATTACCGGCGCCGGAACCGGAATCGGCCGGGCGCTGGCCATTGAATTAGCGAAAACCTACAAACAGCAGGTCCTGGCAATCGGACGACGACTCGAACCGCTGCAGGAAACACAGATTTACTATCCGGAACGGATTAAAATTCTGTCCGCTGATGTAAGTCGGGAGGATGATCGTAAAAAAATCGTTGAAACAATCCCCGAAGGGATGTCCGTGCGTTTCCTGGTGCATAATGCCGCGGTGTTGTCCCCGGTGCATTCCATATCCAATATAAAGTTTGACGACTGGCGTAATCATTTTGCAATCAATGTTGACGGGCCTGTGTTTCTCACCCAGCAACTGCTGCCCAAATTAAGCGGCGGACGCATCATGCATATTTCGTCCGGAGCCGCGCATCGCGCTTACGCCGGCTGGGCGGCCTATTGCGCTTCGAAAGCAGCGCTTTATCAAATATACGAGGTGCTGAAACAGGAACTGAAGGATAAGGATATCGCCGTGGGCAGCGTGCGGCCCGGTGTTGTCAATACCCCGATGCAGGATGAAGTGCGTGAATCATCACCGGAAGAATTTCCGGCTTTACCCAAATTCATAAATTATAAAGAAAAGAAGGAACTGGAAGATCCGACCACGGTGGCCCGTTTTCTGGCCTGGTTACTCTGCAAAACGGACGTCGGGAAATATCAGGAAAAAGAATGGGATATCCGTGAACAGCCCGAAGATGCGCCCTGGCGGGTATGATTTGTTACCGCGCAGGAAAAATATTATCTTTGCCAAAATTTATGGATAACATTAATCCCGGAAATTGTTTATTAGGAAAATTCCGTGGATAAAATGTAACGTAAAGTTGGTTGAAAATAATTTTCCTTTGGATTGAATTAAACCATGCAAAAACTGATGAAGCCGAACCGGCCGGTGGGCATCACGGGTTACGGCGCTTATGTGCCAGCATACCGTATTGCCGCCGAGGAAATTTCTAAAATCTGGCGGGATAAACAGGACGCCGACTTTTTGCCCATAAAGCAGAAAAGCGTCCCCGGTCCCGATGAAGACACCATCACCATGTCCGTGGAGGCGGCAAAAAATGCATTGGCGCGCGCAGAAATCGATGCCCATGAGTTGCGCGCTGTTTTGGTGGGATCTGAATCGCACCCCTACGCGGTCAAACCCAGCGGTACGGTTCTTGCACAGGTTCTGGGCGCCGCGCCTGATCTGGTGGCCGGTGACTTTGAATTCGCCTGTAAAGCGGGCACCGAGGCCATGCAGTCGGCATTTGCATTTGTGGGCAGCGGCATGGGTACCTATGCGCTGGCCCTTGGCATGGACACGGCTCAGGGTAAACCGGGCGATGCCCTGGAATACACGGCAGCCGCAGGCGGCGCCGCTTTTGTTATCGGACCTGCCGTGAATGCGCTGGCCGTGATGGAGGGATCCTACAGTTATGTTACCGATACCCCGGATTTTTTCCGGCGCGCTTACCAGAAATATCCCGAACACGGCAACCGCTTCACCGGTGATCTGGCTTATTTTAATCATATCCGCCAGGCAGTACGCAATCTTTTGAAGGAACTGGATATGAAACCGTCGGATTTCAGCGCCGCGGTTTTCCACCAGCCCAACACAAAATTCCCAAAGCGCATTGCCAAAGAGATGGGTTTCAGCGCCGAGCAGATTAAGGACGGCCTGCTGGCGCCGCAAATCGGCAATACCTACGCCGGTTCCGCCGTTATCGGACTGACGGCCGTACTGGACAAAGCAGAGCCCGGGCAGCGCATTCTGCTGGCAAGTTTCGGTTCGGGGGCGGGCAGTGATGCTTTTTGTTTTCGTGTTACGGATAAAATCAATAATAAAAAGTCACTGGCCCCGGATACGGAAACATATCTGAATCGACAGCAGTTTATCGATTACGGGTTGTATGCCCGCTGGCGTAAGAAAATCGTACTCGAATAATTAATAATTGAATTTTCCTGCAGCCCCTCAGGACTGTAGATTGTATAAAAAGGTTTTTTAAGTATGAGAAAAGTTGCCATTATCGGCATCGGTCAGACACCGGTTCGCGAGCACTGGGATTTTCCTATCCGGCAATTAGGCGTTTTTGCCATTGTTTCCGCAATGGATGATGCCGGCATTCAAAGCGCGGACGGTCTGTTTGTCGGCAATATGCTGAGCGGCGCCTTAAGCGAGCAGGAACACCTTGGTACGCTGATTGCCGATTATGCGGGACTGGAGGGCATCGAAGCGGTTAAAGTTGAAGCCGCCTGCGCTTCGGGCGGTGCCGCCTTTCGCCAGGCGATGTTAGCCGTCGCTTCCGGACAGATGGAGTGCGCCATTGCCGTGGGTGTGGAAAAATTAACCGAATTTTCAGGTAAGCGCAGCACTGCCGCCCTGGCCAGCGCCGCCGACGCCGATTACGAAACGTCGGTGGGACTGAGTTTTGCCGCGATCAACGCCCTGATGATGCAGCGGTTCATGTATGAATACAAACTGGAGAAAAAGGATTTCGCCGCTTTCCCGATCAATGCCCATCGCAATGCCAGGCACAATCACGATGCCATGTTTCACAATGCAATTACGATGGATCAGTACGTGAAGGCCAAAGTGATCGCCGATCCGATCAATTTGCTGGATTCCAGTCCCATTGCAGACGGTGCGGCGGCCGTAGTGATCGTTCCACTGAATAATACGGCCAACTACCAGCATCGCGGCATCGAAGTTACCGCCTGCGAAATCGCAACTGATTCGGTTTCATTGGACAACCGGCGTGACCCGGTCTGGCTCGATGCCGTGGAAAAGAGCGCCAGAAAAGCATATCAGACTTCCGGACTCAAACCTCAGGACATAGATTTGTTCGAGCCGCATGATGCATTCAGCATTATCACGGCTTTATCTCTGGAAGCCAGCGGCTTTGCGGAAAAGGGCAGGGCGGTGCATCTGGCTAATGACGGCCATTTCGCCATTGACGGCCAATTGCCGATTTGTACATTCGGCGGATTAAAAGGACGCGGCCATCCGGTAGGCGCCACCGGCATTTACCAGATTGTTGAGGTTGTGCGGCAGTTCCGTGGTCAGACTTCACCGGCAATCCGCGTAGCGGGACTTAAAAATGCCATGACGCAGAATATCGGCGGCAGTGGTGCCACCGTAGTAACGACCATTCTAAGGCGAAAAGATTAACAGGGATTAAACAATGGATATTCCAAGATACTGGCGGCTACGCAAACAACGCTATCAACTGGAGGGGACGGAATGTGCCGGTTGCGGCGCGCTGTATTTTCCGCCAAGATACGTGTGCAGCAGTTGTAAAAGTCATAATCTCAAACCGTATAATTTCAAGGGAAAAGGAAAAATCTACAGCTATACAGTGATATACCAGGCGCCGGATGTTCATGATAAAAATGTGCCCTTTTGTGTGGCAATTATTGATCTGGATGAAGGACCGCGCATCACCGCCCAGCTTACGGATATCCGGCTCCCTGAAATCAAAATCGGACTGCCGGTGGAAATGGTAATCCGAAAAATATACGAGGACGGTACAAAAGGCCCGATTCAGTACGGTTATAAATTCCGGCCCTATCTGCGAAAAATTTCAGATAAGCAGGATGACAGTCAACAAGTAAGAAAATGAGGCAACCGGAGCCCCGTTCAGGTTCGAATAAAATTTTGGGATAATATGCATCATGGAAAAACAATACGATAATTTATCCAAGAATATTACTTATACCATGCTCAACAAGCAGGTAAAAAGTCTTTTTGAAAAAGAACGCGATATGATCGCCAATATGGCCAATTTCAGCGCCTTGCTTTATAATTCGCTGTCCGATGTCAACTGGGTTGGTTTTTATCTGCATAAAGGCAAAGAGCTGATTCTGGGCCCTTTTCAGGGTAATCCGGCATGCGTGCGTATTGCAATGGGTAACGGTGTTTGCGGTGTCAGCGCGAAAAATAAGGAAACGGTTATCGTCCCCGATGTACATCAGTTCGACGGTCATATCGTCTGCGATGCCGCCAGCCAGTCTGAAATTGTGATTCCGGTTATTGCAAAAAATCGTCTCATCGGTGTGCTTGATATCGACAGCCCCATTTTAAATCGTTTTAACCAGGCTGACAAGGAAGGACTGGAAGCGCTTGTGTCCCTTTTTGTTGAGTTGACGGAATTTAAAATTTAAGTGAGCATCCTGCCCCTGCAAGTTTAAACAATGCCAATAATTCAGAAAAATTTCATGCCGAGGAAACTATGAAAATTACCAGGAGCTTTGCCAGTGATAATAATGCCGGCGTTCATCCCAAAATTATGGAGGCTATACAAAGGGCAAATGCCGGACACGTTATCGGTTACGGAGATGATCCTTTCACCGAAGCGGCGATTGCGCAATTTAAAGAAATTTTGGGTGAAGGGGCAGAAGTATTTTTTGTATATGGCGGAACCGCGGCTAATGTACTGGGATTGCAGGCCATGCTGCAGTCGCATCAGGGCGTGGTGTGCGCAGAATCGGCCCATATCAATGTTGACGAATGCGGCGCCCCTGAAAAATTCACCGGCTGCAAACTGATCGATCTGCCCCAGCAGCAGGGCAAGATACAGGCTGAACAAATTGCCCCGCTGATGGAATCGGTGGGATTTCCCCATCACGTGCAGCCAAAAGTAATTTCCATTTCACAGCCGACTGAAATGGGCGCCGTTTATACGATTGATGAAATCCGTTCTCTTTCGGACTTCGCCCATAAAAATGACATGTACCTGCATATGGACGGTGCGCGCATTGCCAATGCCGCCGTGTATCTGGGCAGCGATTTTAAATCATTTACCGTTGACGCCGGCGTGGATGTCTTATCGTTCGGCGGGACAAAAAACGGCATGATGTTTGGCGAGGCGCTGGTATTTTTCGATGAAAATCTGTCCCCGCAATTTAAATATATCCGCAAACAGGGCATGCAGTTGCATTCCAAAATGCGCTTCATTGCCGTTCAGTTTCAGGCCTTGCTGACCGACAATCTGTGGCGTGAAAATGCCCGGCACGCCAATCAAATGGCCCGTTTGCTTGAGTCCCGTATCCGGGAAATTCCTGAAATCCAAATTACCCAGCCGGTGGAAACCAATGGCGTTTTCGCCAAAATTCCCCGTGAACTCATTGCCCCCTTGCAGAAGGCCTATTTCTTTTACATCTGGGATGAAATGAGCAGCGAGGTGCGCTGGATGACCGCATTCGACACAACCGAAGCGGATATTGATCACTTCATAGAGAAATTGAAATCACTTTTATAATTGGATGACGTCAGATTTATCTTTTATAACCGGACCGGTACCCGGATAACTAAAATTTGACATTATTTAAAGCGGCGTTTAAATTCATTGCAATTAAATAAAGGAATAATTAAAAATGTCCATGTTTAACAATAGCCGTCATCATCATCACCATCATTATCTATTTCCTTTCAGGAGGTAGCGGGGCTATTGTTTTAAATCAACAAAAAATGAAATAAATTTTATAAAAACCCGGTTCCTCTGAATCGGGTTTTTTATTTTAT
>CAYXRA010000190.1:0-8486 GCA_964467525.1 uncultured Calditrichaceae bacterium | reverse complement strand
TCAAAAAAAATCAGGATCGACATCGGTATCGAAACAGAGAAATATCGAATAGATAAACCCATTACCCCGCCAACCACGGCATTCGGAAGTCGCTCCCGGGTTTACCCGCACAAAACGACATAGACCCTATTTATTATTAGTCCGGGGCAACGTCCTGGAAGGGGGACACAAGGGGGATGTACAACTCAGCGAATTATTCCTTTCTGGCCGCTCTGATCTGCAAAATGAATACGCCGACCCCAATCGCATATCCGATAAAAAATAACCACCAGGGATAGTAATCGGGCAGTTCGCCGGCCAGCACATCGGCGGTTTCCCAAAGGAAGGACCACAGGATAATCCCGGCGGCGGCAATCTCCGCCATCCAGCCCTTCATTGAAAATATCTTCTCTGAAAAATGTTCGGGATGTTTCAGCACATAAACGGCGCAGCCGATAAATCCGATGCTGACCAGCGCCGGGGCCAGCCAGGGAGCAATCCACGGGACCGGAATCAGAAATAGTATATCCCAGGTCAGCAAGCCGCCCGGCCAGTTGAGCAGCAGCTTCAGAAATACATAGTAGAAAATATCCCAGACCGCGAAACTGAACAGAAACAGGGCAAAGCGCTCCCTGAAATTTTTACCGGCCATGCGCGCCACAAACCAGAGCATCACAATCGTCGCCGCCTCGCGACCGATTTCTATCAGGCCGACATCAGCGTGAATGATTTTCAGGGGAAATTCAAATCCGTCCGGATAGTAGAGCAGCCGCAGATACACCACGATGGTCGTCTCCAGATAGGCCATGGCAATGCCGAAAATGGTGTAAGTGAACAGCAGTCTGTTTAGCGGATTTTTTATCATATTCAATATTTCCCTGAATTTACTGATTTAAATGAATGGCATACCTTAAAGTTTCGCCATAATCTAAAAAACATCGAGGTCCCGACCTGAAACAACATCGCCGTCATAAATTGTTTTAATCTCATCGACCAGCATCGAATCCGTGGCGCCCCAGAATAACTGATGATAGAGCACCAGCAGTTTCGGTTGTGTCTGCCTGGCGATTTCCGCCAGCTCCATGGTCGAGGTATGAAAAGCAGCGTGATATTTTTTCCAGAATGGCGTACGCTGTTTGTATTTTTCAGCGGAGTAGACTTCATGCAATAAAATGTCACAGTCTTTAGCGTAATCAATCAGCGTATCGCAGGGTGCGGTATCGCCGGATATGACAACCACCTTATCCGGTGTATTAAAACGGTAGCCAAACACATGATGCCAGGAACCGTGTCTCACCGGGAACGCTTCGACAGTCACATTGGAATCCCGGTATACCAGTCCCGGTTTAATTTCTCGGGCATTGACTTTATAGCCGTGACTATTGGCCGGCTCCAGTCCATAGAGCCGTAAAAATATATCACGTTCGTATGCCTTTAAAATATGATCGGTCATATGCTTTATGCCTTCGGGTCCGTAAACTTCAAGCGGCTGCCGGCGCCCCAATACCCAGGGTGTTAATATCAGATCGGCATAACCGGCTGTATGATCGGAATGCAGGTGGGTGGCAAAGACGTGTCGTATTTTTGATACTTTCAATGCTTTGATGCCGTTACGCGCTGCAGCGGCGGCCCGGCGCACCACACCCGGGCCGAAATCGATCAGGTAGGGTGTATCACGGACGACTACGGCTACGGAAGAACCGGAGCGCGCGGGATCGGCATTGGGCGTACCCGTGCCCAGCAGCACCAGTTTGGTTATCGACGTATCACTGACGGATTGGGCGGAACTGATATTAATCAGGATGATCAGAGTAAACAAAAACAGGATTGATTGCCGTGAAAGTGATTTTATCTTTATTGACATGCGTTGTGATCCTTTCCTTTAATCTGAATCAGCGATTAAATTCATACAACCCGGTTTCACCATTCAACCCAATAGCCGGCAGTTTACGAAATTTTTCAAAATAATTATAGCCTTCCCGTAAATTTTGCCAGAAGGCGATTAATGAGGGCGAGCCCGAATAATTCACGTTCAGTTCGGCAAATCTTGATTTACTGAGTTTTGCCGGAAAAATGTGCACCGGGATTTCCGTTTGTCCGCTGGATTTGGCCATAACGGCGATAATGTACAATTCTTTTATTTTGTCGTCTGTAATTGGGATGCAGCCAATGGTTACGCAGGAACCGTGGATGAAAATATCACCGCCCAGATTGCCTCTGACGCCAAGCATCCGGTCCGACTGATTGGGATAGTTTATGCCCAGGGACAGATGAAAATTGCTGTAGGGATTAAATTTATTAATGTGGTAAAATCCCTCGGGAATCTGCAAATCGCCCTGCCGGCGCTTGGGACCGGGCGTACCGGAAGAAGTACAGAAATCGTAAGTCTTAACCAGCGTGAAGGTATCACAATTACTATCTTTTGCCCACAAATCCAGTTCACGTTCCAGTTTAAAGGCGCGCAGAAAAATTTCCCGCGGCGGATAGGACAATCCCTTGCCGGTGAACAGCGCTTTAACGCTGTCCGCTTTTTCGGCAAAGGCCGCCCGCACCCTGGGGTAGCGGCGCTGCTGCTTTTCGAAGCTGTTGACCTCAGCGCTGTAAATAATGAAAATTGCGGGCAGAAGCGGGAACAGGATTTTTAAACAGAAACGGATCATTTAGGGTTACTCCCGAATTCTTAAAAGTGATTTTTTTAAAAATACGTCAGAGGATATAAAAAATCCAGTTTCGGGACATCCCCCTGATTTCACCCGCGGCGAAATCTTCTTCCTTCGAGGGGGTTAAGGGGGATGTTAAAAAGTAAGACCCGCTGCTTGACTGCAATTTGATTTATCGATAGATTGCTTTGCAGTATTGTAATCCCGGTTGTTACCAAAGATCATTTAACTTACAGGAAAAGCAGAATGGTTGCATTTCATTGGCTCGACTGGTTGTGGATTGGCTTGTTCATTTTAATTATGGTCGGTTCCGGGGTGCTTTTTTATCGTCTGGGCAAACGGTCGGAATCGGATTTTTTTCTGGCCGGACGCGGTCTGCCCTGGTGGCTCCCGGCTTCATCGGTTTACGCCACACACACCGCCACAGATACCCCGATGTGGGTTACCGGCGTCATCTACCGCTACGGGATCGCCGGTATCTGGTATACTTTTTTTTCCGCCTGGTGCGCGATCAGCGCTTTTGTATCAACCCGCATCTTCCGGCGTTCCCTTGCTTACACGCAGGCCGAGTGGAACACGCTGCGCTTCGGCGGGCTGGGCGCTGAAATGCTGCGCGGCTGGATTTCAGGCTGGCAGGTTTTCATGAATATGTTCATCCTCGGCTGGGTGGGCATGGCCATGGGAAAAATCTGCCATTACGTGTTCGGCTGGGATGTCTGGATCGGTCTGATCGTCTTTTCTTCGATCTGCGCCATTTATGTTTTATCGGCCGGATACTGGGGCGTGATTATGGCCGATTTTCAACAGGGCGTGGTCGCCTTCGCTGTAATAATAATCGTTTCGGTCTGGGGCATTATGGCCGCCGGCGGACCGGGAGAGATTATCGCCAAACTGGGTGCAATGGATCAGTCCTGGCGTTTGAATCCCTTTGCGTTCACCGGCTGGTTTTCGGGAGAATTTCCCTTCGCCTGGTTTTTTACGATGATGGTGATCGCCCTGCTTGGCGGGTTCGGCATGGGCACCAGTATCGACTGGTATCCTGAAGCGCAGCGCATTCAGAGTGCCAGGTCGGTGCGCGACGCCAGCTACAGCATCTGGTGGGGTACGGCGCTGGTGCTGATGCGCAATTCGGTTTGGGCCGTGGCCGTACTCGGGTTTTTCGTCCTCTTTCCGGGGATCGAAAGTCCGGCCGAATACGAAATGGGCTGGTTCCGCCTGGGCTTCGATTACCTGCCGGTGGGGATGATCGGCTTCTTTTTCGCGGCAATCATCGCCATTCATATTTCAACCATTTCCACACACCTGAATCTGGGCGCCATGTATTTTACGCGCGATCTCTACCTGCATTATTTTAAACCGAAAGCCAGTGGAAAAGAATTGGTTTGGGTCGGCAGGGTAGCCACATTTATTCTGCTAATCGGTTCCTTTTTTTATGGATTGATGATGGAGGAAATCACTTCCTGGCTGATCTTCGCCCTGTGGCTGATGGCTGCCGGTGTCTGGCTGCCCAATATTCTGCAGGTGATCTGGTGGCGCTTCAACGCCTGGGGATATCTATCCTCGTGGATTGCCAATCTGGGATTTAGCTGGCTGGTGGTCTGGATTCTGCCGTCTTTCGGACTGATACCGAAGCTGCCCGATTACGAGCAATTCTGGCTCTTAATGCTTTTAGGGGCGCTGGTTTACATTCCGGTGACCCTGCTGACGAAGCCTGAGAATATGGATCATCTGGTGAAATATTATGTGATGTCCAGACCGCTCGGATTCTGGGGACCGGTGAAGCGTGAAGCGCAGCAGCGCGGACTGCTCAAAGAAATCAAGCAAGTAGCGAAGGGAGTCAAAAAATGAGTTTTATACGCCGCAAGTGGACGCCGCTGGATGCCGACGAATGGACCAAAGAGGACTGGATCGCTATTATCTTATCGCCGCTGGCTTACATTCTGCTGAGTATCGGCATCGCCGGCACTTTTTTGTTGCTGACCTGGGGATACGTGACACTGGCGATCGGTATCGTACTCACGGTTATAATGCACTGGGTGATCGATCCCAAACTGAAAACAATTTCCGGGGAATATGAAAAACGGCAGAAAGATTATCTGATCGAATTAGAGCGGAATGCCCGCTGGGAGGAACATGATGGATAAAGGTCTGGCTATGGTAATCGGTATGACGATTGCCTATCTGGCGTCGTTTTTGGGTCTCATTCTGGCCTGGTATGCTTACCGCAAACATCATAAAAAGGAAAATAAATGATGAGAATTTTTGCCGTATTGCTGCAATCCAATGATCCGGAGATAACCCTTTTGGGCGTACTGGTGCCTGGAATCGTGCTGTTCATTTCAATGGTGCTGACCTGGCTGCTGTACAAGCGCTTTTCCAAAAAGTAATTTGTTTGCACGATGTTGATTAAATATAATTTACCACAGAATATGTTTAACAAAAAGAAAGTAAATCAAAATGAAACTATTCTGTATTATAGGTCTGATTTTAATTATGTCATTTAATGCTATGAGCCAAACACCCGTCGATCGCCTGGTCGATCAACTTGAATTGTTCAGTGAAGCGAAACTGGATAACTGGAAGTACAGCACCGATTTTACGCAGAGCGTGGAAACAATATCTGCCATGGATTTCGATGATTCGGGCTGGAAAACGCTGAAGATTAATGAACAGATTTTTCCCGATTCCTGCTGGCTGCGCAAAACCGTAACGCTGCCCGAATATATCGCCGGCACGCCGGTAAAGGGAAAAATTCGTTTTCTGGTGTCGGTTGATGACTACGGTTATCTGTTCATCAACGGCAAAACGCTGGGCCATTTTCCCTGGGACGGTGAATTTGTTCTGACCGAAGATGCCCAACCGGGAACAAAGTACGTCATGCTGATTCGTGCTGTCAATACCGGCGGCCCCCTGCGCCTGATGCGCGCCAAACTCGATTTCGATCAGGAATTGCCCATCCAGAACCTGATCCGTAATGTGATTCTCAGTTTCAAGGTCGGACAAAAACTGCTCAGCTTCGATACTTATCAAACCAACGGCCGCGTCAAAATCGATCCCGGCATCGATAAATCGGACATCGACCGCGATGAAAAGATCAGGCTCAATGAACTGCTGCAGGAATCGGCGGCAATCGTCGATGTGGATGCCCTGCGCACGGGCAGGATCGAAGATTTCAAAAAATCGCTTGCCGCCGTACGCGAAAAATATCAGCCGGTGGCCGATTTCGCCAAACGCTTTTCCCTGCAGTTCACGGCCAACGCCCACATTGACGCCGCCTGGCTGTGGCGCAAAAAGGAAACGGTAGAGGTTTGCCATAAAACCTTCGCCTCGGTGCTTAAGATGTTCGAAGCCCGGCCCGGCTTTACCTTTGCCCAGAGTCAGGCCGTCTTTTACGAATGGATGGAGGATGAATACCCGGAAATCTTTAAAAAGATCAAACACTATCACGATGAGAATCGCTGGGAAATCGTCGGCGGCATGTGGGTCGAACCGGACTGCAATCTGCCCGACGGGATTTCCTGGGCCAGGCAGTTTTTATATGCTCAAAAATATTTTGAAAATCATTTTGGTCGGCAGGCCACCATCGGCTGGAATCCCGATTCATTCGGCTATAACTGGAATCTGCCCCAGTTTTTTAAACTGGGCGGCGTGGATGCTTTTATCACCCAGAAGATCGGCTGGAACGACACCAATGTGTTTCCCTATCATGTTTTCTGGTGGCAGTCGCCCGACGGCTCGAAGGTGCTGACCTATTTTCCCTGGACCTATGTGAATCGCGTGGACGATCCTTTCGGCTTTGCCGACCTGCTGCGCCAGTTTGAAGCCAACACCGGTTTTAAAAAACTGATGGTTCTTTTCGGCGTTGGCGATCATGGCGGCGGACCTTCTCTGGAAATGATGGCCCGTATCGATCAGTTGAAAACAGTGGATATTTACCCGCGCGTTGAATTCGGAACGTCCGAACGCTATCTGGACTGGCTGCGCGCTCAGGATCTCAGTGATCTGCCGGTGTGGAATGATGAATTGTATCTGGAGTATCACCGCGGTACGCTGACCACCCAGGCTGAAACCAAAGCCTACAACCGGCAGCTGGAAACACTGATCGGCAGCGCTGAAAAATTTAATGCCATTGCGGCGCTGTCCGGAATGAAGTATCACCATGATGATTTAACCACCGCCTGGAAAAACGTACTTTTTAATCAATTTCATGACATCCTGCCCGGCTCCAGCATTCATGAAGTTTATGTGGATTCGAAAGCCGATTACGAGCAATCGGAAATGCTGGCCGATTATGTACTGAGAAAATCGCTCGCGCATCTGGCCGGACAAATCAATACGTCATCCGTCAAAGATGGCAAAGCGCTGATTGTGTTTAATCCTTTGTCCTGGGCGCGCAGCGATATGGTGCGTGTTGATCTGGCGGAAGGGGATTTGGCCGAATACGCGGTTTTCGATATCGCGGGCAGGGAAATTCCCGTTCAGCGTCTGATCAAAGACAAGTATCATCAGCGGATGTTATTTTATGCCGAAGATATTCCCGCGCTGGGCTACAAGGTTTTTCAATTGCGTCAACAGCAGCCGGATGAAGCAAAGCATACGCTTGTTGTTAACAAAGACCGGATCGAAAACGAAAGGTTCAAAATCGAAATTAATCCCGAAAGCGGCTGGATCAAAACAATTTATGATAAGAAACTGAACCGTAATCTGCTGAGTGATGAAGGCAATCGACTGCAAATTCTCGAAGACAGGCCGAAAGAATGGGATGCCTGGAATATCGGCCTGACCGGTGTGGAATATCCATCCAATTTTGAAGGTGCGGAAATTATCGAGCAGGGGCCGGTACGCGCCGTGCTTCGTTTGCAGCGCAGCTACCTGAAGCCGGGTGTCAAAAAAGCCTATCCCACAGAATACTTTCCTTCCAGTTTTGCCACCCAGGATATCATTTTATATGACCGGATCGAACGGATCGATTTTCTGACCACGGTCGACTGGTGGGAAGACAAGACCATGCTCAAGGTCGCTTTTCCGCTCAGCGTGGCAGACACGGTCGCCACTTACGAAATTCCCTGGGGCACCATCGAGCGCTCAACAACGCTGAAAAAACAGCTTGATAAAGGCAAGTGGGAAGTGGCCGCCCTGCGCTGGGCCGACCTGTCCGAAGCAGACTACGGCGTCAGCCTGCTTAATCGCGCCAAATACGGATATGACATCAAAGATAACGTGATGCGGCTATCGCTGCTGCGTTCGCCCAAATGGCCCGATCCGCTGGCCGACCGTGGTTTGCATCACATCGATTATGCGCTCTATCCGCACAAGGGATCGTATCAGGACGGCAACACGATTCAGCGCGGTTATGAGTACAATACACCATTGATTGCCGTCATCAGTGACGCGCATCCGGGCGCATTGCCTGAACAGCAGGCTTTAATTCAGGTTGAACCGGCTGGCGTTATTATCGGCGCCATCAAACAGGCGGAAGCGGATGAAGCCTGGATTGTTCAAATGTATGAATCACTGGGAAAAGACAGCGAAGTGCGCCTGATGTTTCCGGCAGCGCCGCGGAAAGTTCTGGAAACCAATTTTATCGAAGAAGACGGCGAAGAGGTGTCGTTTGACGGGAACAGCATAACGATTTTGGTCAAAGCCAGCGCCGCAAAGAATCTGAAAATATATTTTTAAGGGAATGGCATTTCGGATTTAAAGTAAGTTGGATAATTGTAATTTTTCGGGACCGGCTTTTACGCGAACGTTGCGGATAACCGGGGATATTCGGATGTCGGCATGATGGCATTAATACCCGGCAGATCATTTAATATTGCCATGAGCAGTAATATTTATAAATATAGC
>CAYXRA010000189.1:0-8508 GCA_964467525.1 uncultured Calditrichaceae bacterium | reverse complement strand
TTGGAGTTGGCAAAGTCAGAGATACACGCTCAGATTTCGCAAGTAAGAATCTAAGCAGACACGATGGCGTGCCTGACGGAAATAAATCTGCGGAATAGAATATTAAGCCAGTCTGAAGGATATTATGATTTCGATTCGATTGTTAACGGAAAAAACAGAATTTAAAAATATTGCCGGGGAATGGAACGTACTGCTTGCACAGAGCAAAATAAACAGTCCTTTTCTTAGCTGGGAATGGCTGTATACCTGGTGGGAAGTATATGCTGCTGAAAAAAAGAATAATCAGTTAGCTATTGCTGCCGCTTATGAGGGGGAACAACTAATTGCCCTGCTGCCGGGATATATCAGAAAAGAAACGCACTTTGGCATTCCAATGCAGGTTTATGCATTTTTGGGCAGCATCGATGAATCTTCCGATTATTTGCAGGTAATTCAGCAGGATCCGGAAAATCCTGATATTTCCCTACAGTTAATCCGGTTTCTGCTCGATAATGAGCATTTGTCAATTGATTTATTTGATATAAGCAATGTGCTCGAAAATGTACCCTTTCTGCAGGTCTTTGAAAAAATCAATGATGCCGGTGAGTATGTTGTACAAATCAGGCATCACAGAATCTGTCCATACATAGCGCTTGAAGGTACTTATGCCGATTATGTACAGGGTCTGAGTAAAAATCTGCGTTACAATCTGCGCCGGCGCACCAGACAGCTATTTGAAAAAAATGATGCATCTTTCGCTTACATTACTGAAAAGAGACAGGTAGATCAGGCCATTGACGAGCTCTTTGAATTACACGAAAAGCGCTTTGAAACAAAAGCGGCGGAAAGTATTTTTCGGGCGGATTTCCGTAAGTCGTTTCACAAAAAAATAGCAGAAAATTTTTTGGATATTGGCTGGTTACGACTGTTCCGTCTGCGTTTGGGGGACAGGACGCTTGCCGTTCAGTATTGCTTCGAGTATTCAGACAGTTTGTATTATTTTCAGGCCGGCATGGATCCTGAATGGGATAAGAAAAGCGTTGGTTTGGTATTAATGGGGAAAGTTATTGAATATGCATATGAAAAGAATCTGAAAATTTATGATTTGATGCGCGGCGGGGAAGCCTATAAATTTCGCTGGACTGATATTTCAAGAAATATGATGCGTGTATTCATCGGCATCACAATGAAGGCAAAATTTTATCTGTATTTTGAACGGTTCATTGAAAATAGCAAGAACAAAATAAAACAATTCATGCCGGAAAACATAAGGCATAAGGTAAAGCGGATTACCGGTCTGAAATAGGGTGCAAATTAATATCCAAAGTTAATAAAGGAGAGGTAAATATACGATGAAGGAAAAACTTATCGGATTTTTGTACGATGATAGTCTGAAAGAAGAATTCGAAAATCTTGATCACGATGATTCACTACTGGAACTGGGTATCATAGATTCGGTAAAGATGCTGGAATTAATCAATTTTATCGAAGAAACATTCGCAATCAAAGTTGATGAGGAAGACCTCTATCCTGAGAATTTCGATTCGATCAATGCCATCGTCGAATATATCAAATCGAAGGAAAATGAATAGTATCAAGTTACCCTGGGCCGCCTGGTACGGTGACGCAGAAAAAGTGTTTCCGGTGCCCTCAACCTGGCAAATTTCCCAATATGGTTTGCCTTCCGATATAAAAACGGATGATGAAAAACTGCGCAGCGCATTAAATTCGTTAAGTGAACGTATCCCGGAAAAGAAGCCGCGTAATGCCGTCATTGTTGTGGATGATCTGACTCGCCCGGTGGCCGTTGGAAAAGTATTGCAATCTGTCATTGAAAAATTACTGGATTACGGAATTTCGCAAAATGATATCACCATTTTAGTGGCTCTCGGTTCACATAAAGGACTGGACAAATTAGCTGCGACTAAAAAAATGGGGTTCGACTTTACCGCAAAAATTCGATGGATTAATCACGATCCGCAGGATACCGTACCAATCGGTTTAACCTGGGGAAAAACAGACGTCAAACTGAATCGACTGTATGTGGAATCGGATTTTAGAATCGTAGTCAGTGGATTAACGCCGCACTCTTTTGCCGGCTTCAGCGGCGGCGCAAAAATGCTGTTTCCCGGTCTTGCCGATATGGAAACCATAGCAAAAACCCACAAATCGGTGCTGATGGGATTTATGGGAAAACTTGGCTCTGTGGAAAATAATAAGTTTCGCAAAACGATCGAAGATTTTATGGGGCGTGCGGGCATTGACTATTTTATCGGACTGGTCATCAACGGTGACCGTTCAATCCGCAATATTTATGCCGGCGATCCCGTTGAAGCGCATCGACTTGCAGCGGAAACAGCCCGCGCTTATTATCTTCACCCGCAGCCTGCCGGAGGTGAACCTTTTGATATGCTATTCCTGAATGCCTATCCCAAAGACAGCGAGCTGCTGCAGGCGGAAAACGCCTTTATTCCTTTAAAATCAAATACAGACAATCTTCTGAAAGAGGACGGCATTGTCGTAGTTCTCTCAGCCTGTTCCGAGGGCATGGGGCATCACGGATTATTCCAACCGGGCGGCATGCTCTATCGTTCGCCCCGGCCGTTGCGTTTTCTGAAAAATAAGCAGCTATGTTTTTTCTCTGAAAATATCAGCGCGGATGAATTTTATAAAATATTTTCACAGGAATATCTTTTTTACAAAAACTGGCAAAATTTAATAAAAGACTGTTCGGATAAATTACCTGAAAAAGCACGGGCGGCGGTTTTCTCACAGGCAAGCCTGCAACTCACCGGTTAATCCGAAAAAGAAATTTTGTGCAGTTTAATTTGGGATTAATAAAATAAATTGCCAGAGTCCATTAACACAGCACTTTCGGAAAGCAAAAAAATATGAGCGATAAAATTAAAGTCGGATTTTTGGTCAATTTTTTCGGTCCTGCCGGGGTAGAGACATTCATTAAAAATATTGCAAACAATCTGGATCGCAATATTTTTGAACCTTATTTGTATGTCATTTATATCGCTTATGATGATTATACGGCCCTGTTAAATAAGGATATAAAAATAAGACATCTCAATCGTATACGCGGTGAAAACACAAAATTTTTCTTAAGATTGAGTAAGGTGCTGAAAGCAGATGGAATCCATCTCATTCATACAAATAATTGGGGTACATTTATCGAAGGCGTCATCGCCAAATTGCTGAACCCTTCGCTCAAGATGATTCATGTTCAGCACGGACTGGAATATGAGGCGACAAAAAAAGCTTCTTCTTCAAAAATCAAAATCCGGGGTTTAATGCGCACAATCGGGGGACGTTTGGTTAACCAGATGGTTTCCGTCTCGAAAATCGGCATCGATTATTTACAAAAAGAATGGAACGTCAAAAATGTACAACTCATTTATAACGGCATAGAAGTCGATAAATTTAACGGGAGCTCAAAGCTGAAGCGCGCCGATATTGGGCTTGGTGAAGAAGATTTTGTAGTCTGTTCAACCGGCAGATGGGTCAGGGTTAAAAATTACGCCTGTCTGTTCCGGGCGCTGAATTTATTAAAAGATAAAATTCCGCAACTTAAAATGGTGCATATCGGCGATGTGCCGCGCGGATATGAGCATGACAATGAAAATGAAAAAATATTTAAATATATAAAAGAATACAGTTTCGCAGAGAAAGTTATATTTCTGGGTACGCGCAATGATGTGAATGATATTCTTTCACTATGTGATGTATTTGCCTTAACCTCATTTTCCGAAGCAATTTCGCTCTCTCTGCTTGAAGCGCAGTCTGCCGGTATCCCCGGCGTGGTAACTGATGTCGGCGGTAATCCCGAGATCATCCGCGACGGCTGGAACGGATTTTTAGCGCCCTCGGATGATGAACAGGCAGTGGCCGACCGGATATTCGGGTTATTCCGGGATAAGCAAAAACGAATTTGTATGGGCCAAAATGCAAAAATGAATACGGAAAAGGAATTCTCATTCGAAAGGATGCTCCACGATTATGAAACACTGTATCAGCGTGTTTCAGGTGGAAAATTATAATGGATTTTCCTCAAAACAACAACGGAACCGATAACGATGATGTCGGCAATAAGACCAAACAGGGTCTGATTTGGACCGCAATATTTAATTCGATCCAATATGTTATTCGTTTTGCCAGTAGTATAATTCTGGCAAGATTATTATTCCCGGAAGACTTCGGTCTGATGGGACTGGCTATGATTGCTTTGCAGTTTGCCCGGCGCTTGTCCAATTTCGGGTTCGGCACGGTACTTATTCAGCGCAAAGATGTGGACCGCGAGCATTTCGATACGGTTTTCTTTTTTAATGCCGCTATCATGTTCAGCATCACCGCGATTCTGATTGCCGCCTCCCCATATCTGGCGAAATTTTTTCACAATGATAAACTGGGCCCGGTATTAGCCGTCGTTTCATTTGATTTCACCATCAAAGCGTTTCTGGCCGTGCCCTATGCCATACTAAGCCGGGAGATGCGCTTCAAAGAGCTGGAAATCAGTCGTACGGTCAGCCATGCGATGATGCTTGTGGCGCCGGTAATTCTGGCATTATTGGGATTTGGCGTTTGGTCTCTGGTTGTCGGTAATCTGCTTAGCGCCGCGTCTTATGTCGGGACAATCACATTTTTTGCCCGCTGGTATCCGAGATTCCGGTTTAATTATGCCAAATTCAAACAAATGTTTTCCTTCGGAGCCTGGATTTATGTCGATAATTTCATTGCCTACGCAATAAATAATGTCGATTATTTTCTGATCGGAAAATTTATGAATGCCACGCAATTGGGTTTCTATGAGCGGGCATTTAATTTAATGAGTCTGCCGCGCAAGCGCATCATCCGCAATGTCAATCAGGTGTTGCTTTCGGCGTATTCCCGCATCCAGGACGATAATGCAAAGATCAGCTCCGGTCTGGATCGTGTGTTCCGATATCTGGCATTTGTATCTTATCCTTTGATGGTCTGGCTTTATTTTGTTGCACCTTCATTCATTACAGTACTGTACGGGCCGAAATGGACGAGCACCATTTTCCCGCTTCAGATTATGTGTGCCTCGGGTTTACTGCAGGTTTTTGCCATGGGATTTAAACCCGTGTTAACGGCCAAAGCCGCGGTGGGAGCGATGGCCACCCGGCGTTTTATTTATCTGGTGATCCTGACCGTTTCGATATATATCGGAATTGACTGGGGTATCGACGGCGTTGCTACAGGTGTGGCAATATCCTCCGTTTTTTATTTGTTATTATTATTTCAGGCAACGAAAACAAGAGTCGGGTATAGCTTTAAACGATTTCTTCTTGTACAAAAGTCAACGCTTATTTACAGTGGTTTCCAAATTGCCGCCTTATTGGCCCTGGAATATCTGAGCCTGCCATACATTTCCAATGATTCCTGGCAGATGTTGATTTTAGTTTCAGTGCTTTCGGTAGGCGTGTTCATCGGGGCACACATGGTTTTCAGGTTTAAAGATATTGATGGTCTGTTTAAAGAATTCTTAGGTGAAATCAAAAAGTTTGCAAAAAAAATCAAAAAAATTAAAAAAGAAAAAGATAAAGAATAATGGATACAACCCGGATTGTCTCTGAATTGCAGAAAATTAATAATTCGAAATGGGAAAATTGCCTGGAAATCGGCTCGTTTAAAAAAATTTCCGTAGATTCGATAATTACACGCCCTTACTCCTATAACGCCAAATGTGTCGTCGAGGGAGAAAAAGGTGTTCAGCATGTGTATGCAAAGTTTTATCGCAAGCATTTAAAAGTTAAGGAAGAACAGCTTCCGCAAAATGTTCAGCGTGACTTTGAAACCCTAAACTTCTGGTACAACAAGTTCAAAGATTCCGAAGAGTTTTCGGTAATTCGTCCGCTGATGATGCTGCCCGAGCGTCGTCTGCTGATTACAGAGGAGAGCACAGGTCGAACCCTTTTTGAAATACTGAACGATGAAGCCGCTTATTTTCCGTCAATTGATGCAATAAACCGTCTGAAGGGATATACCTATAATGCCGGTGTATGGGTGCGCAGGCTGCAATCATTCACGCCCGGTCTAAATGATGAATATTCCATAGAAGGATTGCGCGACTATATCGACAAACGCTTAATCATCTTAACAACCGAAAAAAAACGTCTGTTCTCACAAAAATATCGTGACAAAATTTTAGGCTTCTTTGATGCAGAGGCCAAAAAGATAAAAGCAGATGAATTGAAACTTACCTACAGCCACAGTGATTTTAATCCCGGCAACATTATCGTGAACAAAGATAAAATCACCGCCATCGATTTCGGGGAAATTGAAACGGATTCACATATAAAGGATATAAGCCGTTTTTATCACCAGCTCTATTTGTGGACTTTCAAACCGAAATTCAGACTGGCGGTGTTCAGTCAGCTTCAGCAAGCGCTGCTTGAAGGGTTCGGACGCCCCAAGGCCGATCAGGCGGCACTTTTCAGATTATTTTTAATCCGCCATTCGCTAACACATTTGATAACGATCACGCGCTTCTGGCTGAAACCGGTTAAAGAAAGAATCTATAATTACTGGGTATTGAACAGGGAACTCAGTTTCATACGCCGGATTATAAATACGAAAAACGGATAATCTGAAGCCGTTTGTCAGCCGGGGAGAATTTTAATCATAAGTTATTCTTGGGATGATTAAATTCGGCAATCATAAAATTTTCGGGGATATTAAAACCCATGTCCTATCATGATAAGTTAAAACACAGCTATTTTCTGGCAACTAAATTTAGCGGTCTGCAAAAAATCAAAAGATTTCAGAACAGAAAGTTTAGTTTAACCCTAACTTATCATGGTGTGCTTCCTGAATTGGGTGATGTGGATGTTAAGTTCGAGAACAGAAACTTTGTATCGCTAAAACAATTCGATAAGCAGATTGAAATTTTACTCAGATATTTTATACCGATCCAATTGGAAGATTTAACAGATGCACCGGAACAGGCTGCCGGCGGATTCCTGATCACGTTTGATGACGGATTTATGAATAATTATAAATATGCCCTGCCCATACTTAAAAAGTACGATTTATCGGCGGTATTTTTTATTACCACTGGGTTAGTAGGTACGCGAAATTTATTATGGACAGAACAGGTTAGTCGCTTGCTTGCCAGGACAAGCCGCAAAACACTAAAGATTTTTGTTGATCGCGAATATGAATTTGAGTTGGATGGCAGTAATTTGCGCGATGCTGTTTCAACTGAACTACGCACACTTATGAAACGGTTACCCAGGGATAGACGGGATACGGTTCTTGCCCAGCTATACAGGCAATGTGTCGATGTAAATCCGAACCTTGAGTACGATGAAGAGGATCGTTATTTATTTATGGATCATGAACAGATAAAAAAAATGATTAAGCATGGACAGGTCATCGGTTCTCATACGCATACCCATTCCATTCTTTCCACACTGAGTGAACAGGATAGTATGCTCGAACTGGACAAATCAAAGCAACTGCTGGAACAGTGGACAGACCGTCAATGTAAGACATTGAGCTATCCCAACGGCGCCATCTCCGATTATGGAACGATACAAAAGGAACAGCTTAAAAAATTAGATTACCGCTGCGCATTTACTCAGATACCACGGTACAATTCGAAAAAAATTGGCTTGTACGATTTACACCGTTTAAATATAACCGCGAAAATGAATCCGGCGGTATTTGAAGCCAAAATAAGCGGTATTTAAAGAATTGAATTTCAATATAAAGTTTAATAGTGGTTAAGGATAACGGTAAAATGGATAATGTAATCATACTCGGCGGTGGAAGGACAGGCTCTTCATTCCTGGCAGGATTAATCGCCCGCGACCGGTTTTATATTAATCACAAAAAAATACGGAACAGAAGGGGATATCCCGACGGCGATTATGAAAATCCTGAATTGGTTGATCTGGACCGGGCAATTTTACTGAATTCGGGTTATGGATTCAGCAAACTGCACTGGTCGGCAAATGTGGATGTCGAAGCTATAAAAAAATTATCAAAAGAAACAACGGATAAAAAATATCAGGATTTGGTTAATAAATGTGAACGAAATGCGCCCTGGCTCTGGAAGGATCCCCGCTTATGCTTCACAATTTATTTCTGGCGTGACCGTGTAAACCTGGACAATATTAAATTTGTTTTCATTACCCGGGATAAAGAAGATATATTTAAAAGTTTTACCAAATTTCAGGTAACCTATACTAAGAGCGAAATTTTTAATAAAAATGACTGGCAAAATGACTCCGTGAATAAATTCTTTGAAGAAGCGAACATCGAGCCGTTACATATCGATTATCCGGAATTAAAGAAGAAAGAACATATTATTAAAAAGATAAACGATTTTCTGGGTACCGAAATTACTAAAAAGGATTACGAGCGCATATATCGCTCAAATTACCGTAAAAAGGAAAAGTCCTGGCAGTTCAGAATGCGTTACTACTGGGGCGTCAGCAAATTAAAAGTCGGGCGGATGCTGCGTATTCCGGGTAATCAATAATAATTTAAACTAAT
>CAYXRA010000188.1:0-8608 GCA_964467525.1 uncultured Calditrichaceae bacterium | reverse complement strand
GGTGGTGTGAGAGGACGGCGGCACATGCTTATGTACCGCCTCCTACTTTAATTAATTCAGGATAATTCATAGAACCGAATAATTTAGAATGATCATTTAATTTTTATATTGTAACCGCGTTGCCGGATTAAGCTTTAAAATCAATACACAGATGAAATACGAATTCCCCTCCAACGGATGGGCCGGGGATGGGGCCCGGTTGGCAGCGAACTGACCGAGGAAAGTTAAGGACGCAATCGAAAATACTTTTTTATGAGCATCATTCCATGATACATTTATAAAAACTATTTGCTTATTCATCAATTTCAATTATCTTTAACTCATTGTTTAATTGTATAGGTAAAAAAATGAAAAAGAACAGAATTTCCGTAAATCCCAATATTTGCCACGGTCAGGCATGTATCCGTGGAACACGCATACCCGTTCATCAGATAATAAAGATGATGGCTAATGGCAATACCATTGATGAATTATTACGAGCTTATCCCTCAATTACAGCCGATGATATTTTCGCCTGTCTGGATTATGCCGCTGAACTGGCTGAAGAGAGCGTAACTCCGTTGGACTCGGCAGATTAATAATGAATATACTGGTTGATGAAAATATACCCGTGTTCACTGTGGAAGAACTACGCAAGTCAGGACACGATGTAAAAGATATTCGGGGAACGCAACTTGAGGGAATAGATGATTCCGCAGTTTGGCAAATCGCAATGGCTGAAAATCGCTTGTTAATATCAACCGATAAAGGATTTGTGCATAATCATAACCTGGATAAAAATCACCAGGGGATTATACTAATTCTGCTAAAACAACCGACATTAATTAAAATTCACAACAGAATAGTCAATGCGATAGCAGAAAACACTGAAGAAAAGCTAAAGGGTTCAATTTTAATCATAAAGGATACCGTTGTTAGTCAGAGAAAGTAAAACAGGAGGATCATTAACAAACACAAGTCTGAGTTTAATCGGTCTGTAATATTAATTAGCAACTTGTCGTTATATAGAATTCACTGCTCATTCAATCACAGATTTTTTCGGAAGTCAGCCC
Source organism: uncultured Calditrichaceae bacterium (assembly GCA_964467525.1). GTDB lineage: Bacteria > Calditrichota > Calditrichia > Calditrichales > Calditrichaceae > CAYXRA01. The sequence goes on along the minus strand of CAYXRA010000188.1, from coordinate 7,556 downwards.
ATTCCAAATTATATTTGACTTTATCACAAATATATCTTTTATTTACAGTCTTTTCGGGATTAATATGTAATTCATCATAATAAAAGTTTTAAGCGCCTTATCCGTGATGTGTCGGGTAGCATAGCGGCGATTCTTTTTTTGCCGTACATTTAACAATTGTTTTATAAATGTAAATGTTGTGCGGGTAAGCTTTTTGAGGAAGGATCAATGAAACAAAGTCAAAAAAAACGCAGTGAAATTGCCGGCCAATACAAATGGAGACTGGAAGATATCTTCGCCAGTGATGCTGACTGGGAAAAAAAATTCCAATCTGTTAAGTCAGAACTTCCGGTTTTAAACAATTATCGCGGACGTCTGGCCGAATCGGTTGCCGTACTCAAAGAACTGATCGAAAAGATGCACGCACTGGAAGAAGACATCGGCAAACTCTACGCCTACGCCCACATGCGCAACGATGAAGACAAAACCGTTCCCGAATACCAGGAGCATTACGACCGGATGAACGGTCTGTTGGTCGAGTATAATCAGTCGGTTGCCTTTTTTGAACCGGAGCTGCTCGCTCTGCCCGACGAAAAGCTGAATAAAATTTTAGCGGCGCCGGAACTGGAAATATATCATCATTTTCTGGATAATATCATTCGCGGTAAAAAACATATACTCTCTTTTCCGGAGGAGCGGATCATGGCTCTGGCCGGAGAAATTCAACGATCGCCGGCGGAGATTTTCGGCGTCTGGGACAGCGCCGATATTGTCTTTCCCACCATCCTCGATGAAAATGAAGAAGAGGTGCAGCTCACCAATGCCCTCTACGGCAAATACCAGCAGTCGCCAAACCGCCGTCTGCGTAAAGATGCCTATATGGGACTCTACCAGCCCTTTCTGGAACATCGCAACATGCTGGCCGCAAACTATTCGGCCATTGTTAAAGGCCATATCTTTAATGCCCGTGCCCGTGGTTACAGCTCAACCCTGGCCGCCGCGCTGGACGCCAATAATATTCCGGTTGAAATTTATCATAATTTGGTTGAAGTCACCCGCAAAAATCTGGCTCCCCTCCATCGCTACAATGCCCTGCGTCAGAAGGTGTTAAAATTAAGCGATGGTTTTCACGATTACGATTTGCGCGCGCCGCTGTTCGAATCGGAAGATAAAACATATGCCTGGGAAGCGGCCATAGATTTATGCATTAAAGGCATGCAGCCGCTCGGCGAAGATTATATCAATATTCTGAAACAAAGCTTCAACGAGGGCTGGATCGATGTTTATGAAAATAAAGGCAAACGCACCGGCGCCTATTCATCCGGTACCTATGGCGTTCACCCCTATGTGCTGATGAATTTTAATGAAACCATGTCCGATGTGTTTACTCTGGCTCATGAAATGGGACATGCCCTGCACACCTGGTACACCATCAATCATCAGCCTTACGTTTACGGCGACTACCCGATTTTTCTGGCCGAAGTGGCCTCCACGGCCAATGAAGCTTTGCTCCAGCAATATCTAATCGATAACGCTAAATCGAAGCAGGAAAAGCTCAGCTATCTGAATGCCTATCTCGATAAATTCAGCCAGACATTCTACCGCCAGGTTATTTTTGCCGAGTACGAACTGCGCACTCATGAAATGGTCGAACAGGGGCAGCCCCTTACTGCAGATAAACTGGATAACCTGTTCGGAGAAATCTATCAGGCGTATCACGGCCCGGCATTTGTGCTGGATCGCGAAACCAAAGCGCTGTGGAGCCGGGTACCCCATTTTTATTATAATTATTACGTTTTTCAGTACAGCACCAGTTTTGTCGCTTCATCGGCGCTGGTTACCAAAATACTCAATGACGGCCCGGAACCACGCGAAAAATATCTTACCTTTCTGAAAAGCGGACGCAGTAAATATCCCATAGATATTTTGCATGATGCCGGCGTCGATATGCGCACCGCAGAACCGATGCTGTTAACCATTCAGTGGATGGATAAGCTGCTGGATGAAGTGGAAAAATTGATTTAAAGCATTTACCGATTATCAAATGCAATCTTTTCAGGCGTATTTTATCAGTTTAAGAAATCTTTTTCTCCAACGAACACGGGCGACTTAAAAACACGCGGTTGTTACAATTCCGCTTAATTCGTATATTCAACCGATAATTAATTTTTATTCCGAAGATACTTATGAATGAAAACGGTCTGAACGAAAATTTCGACTGGTTGGTTAAAACGTATTTTTCCGATCGCAGGAAACGCCTGCGCCTGAAGGCTGGCGAAACATTGATGCGTCAGGGTGATTTTAACAATCGTCTTTTTCACGTTCGCAAAGGTATTTTAAAAGGATTTGCCGAAGAGCCGGATGGTTCGCGTAAAGAAATATTCGTTTCTAAAGCGAATGCCTTCATTGGCGTTTACAGCTTTTTTTCAAAAAAATTTAAAAGCCTTGCCACGGTCGCGGCCCAAACAGATTGTGAGCTGGCTTATATTGACCGTAATCAGACTATTGACGACGGTGAAGCCGGGGACAGCCTTGAAAAGCAATTTATGCCGGTGGCTGTAACCGAGTTGATGTATCGTCAGCAGCGCTTGCAGGAATTGGCCCGCGAGAAGGAACAGGCTTACCAAAAATTGGTCGAAACAGAGAAACTGGCCTCGCTCGGGCAGCTATCGGCGGGTATTGCCCACGAGCTCAACAATGCCATTTCTGTTGTATCACGCAATACAAGCTGGCTGATCGAACACTATACCGGACACATTAACGATCCCAAACGGGCGGCGATTTTTGAATCGGCCCTGATGAGCGGACGGTCCTTTTCAAGCCGGATCGTGCGCAAGCGTAAAAAATTGTTAGGCGATAAATACGGCATTAGTCCGGAAGCGGCTTCACGGATTGCCCAGACCGGTCTCGATGATAAACTGATCAGGCAGTATACGGACAATCTGGAAGCGTACGCGCAGCAGATTTATGATGACTGGGAGATCGGCGCCACATTGCATGACATGCTGGTTGCCGCCGAGCAAAGCACACATGTTGTGAAATCGATAAAAACCCTCGGCGCCCGTCATAAATCCAAGCAAAGCGGTCTCGATCTTAATGAAACCATCGAGCACGCCCTGTCTTTACTCCACCACAAGCTGAGGAATGTCGATTTACAGTTGAATCTGAATCCGGCGCCGCTGATTACCGGCAATTCCGGTCAATTGGTTCAGGTGTGGATGAACCTGATCAATAATGCTTGTGAGGCCATGTCTCAAATCGACGACCGCGAACCGACCCTGCACATTGAAAGTAAAAAGCGCGGAAATCATATTCAGGTGACGATCCGCGATAACGGTCCGGGTATTCCGAAAGAAATATTACCGCATATATTCAATCCCAACGTAACCACAAAAGTAAGCGGACTTTCATTCGGGCTGGGACTGGGACTGACCATCGTACAGCGTATCATGACGGATTATCATGGAACGATTGATACGGCGTCGTCAAAAAGAGGAACAAAATTTATTTTAAAAATACCATTTGGAGAAGACAATGAAAAAAACAAACGTCTTATGCATCGATGACCAGCGTGAAGTACTGGCAGTGATTAAAAAGGATCTGCAGTTTCTTGAACCGATTATTGAAATTACCGATTGCGAGTCCGCCGCCGAGGCCGAAGAGGTACTGAATGAAATGCAGTCCGATAATGAATCCGTGGCCCTGATTATCTGCGATCATATCATGCCCGGGGAAAACGGCATCGATTTCCTGGTGCGGATCAATAATGACGGCCGCTTTGTAAAAACCAAAAAACTGCTTTTAACCGGACTGGCAACCCACCAGGATACCATCGAGGCAATTAATGAAGCGGAAATCGATTATTATATCGAGAAACCCTGGGACTCCGCACAATTCCAGTCGGCGGTAAAAAAACTGCTAACCAAATATCTGCTGGAGAGCGGGGCGGATTATCGCGCCTATAAAGATTATCTGGATGAAGCGATTATTGCAAAATTGCAGCGCTGAGGAACGCGGCCATCGGCGCTGCAGAATTTTTAGTGGAGCGGAAAGCAGAAAATCCCTCACATGTTTTGTTTACAGATAGAAATTTTTGTCCCAGCGGTGCTCGGCCAGCCTGCGCAACAAAGGATCGGACAACGCGCCTCTGTTAACCGCTTCCACATTAGCCAGCAAATTTCTTTCCTTGCGCATGCCCGGTATCACGGAAGTGACGGCATCGAAGGATATCACAAATCGCAGGGCGCCTTCAGCCAGATTATCACACTCGCTTCTGATTTCTTCTTTTATCGGCTGAATGCGTTCCCAAACCTGCTGCTTGCGGTCATCACGAAAATAATGGTTGCGAAAGTCTTTCTCCGGGAATGTTGTGTCCGGGGTGATTTTACCGGTTAAAGCGCCCTCATCGAACGGCACCCGAACAATCACGGCGATTTCGTTTTCCTGGCAGAAAGGCAATAATTCGTCGGCAGGCGACTGATCGAAAATATTGAAGATAACCTGAAAAGAATCGATCAATCCTGTCCTGGCAGTGTTTATGCCATTCGTCGGTTGATGATCATTAATAGAAATTCCGAAAAACCGGACCTTACCCTGTTCCTTGAGACGATAAATCGCTTCTTTCCATTCATCCTGATCGGCCCAGCGATCGTTCCAGACGTGGAACTGCTGCAAGTCGAGATAATCACGATTTAAATTACGCAAACTCTTTTCTGTCTGCTGAATAATATAATCGGTTGGAAAAGAATCGGCCAGTTCCGATTCATCTTTTGCCGGCCACTCGAATTTCTTGGATGGGACCTTAGAGGTAATGAAAAGGGTTTTACCTGCTTCTTTTTCAACTTCACCGATCAGTTTTTCACTATGCCCATTGCCGTAAACCAGCGCAGAGTCGAACAGGCTGACGTCCGATTCGATTGCTTTGTGCAGGACACGTTTGGATTCGGCGTCTTCAGCGCCCTGCCACATTTTACCGCCGATACCCCAGCCGCCAAAGCCGAGTCGGGATACTTCAATGTCCGATTTGGCAAATGTTCTGTATTCCATTCTTATCCTCTCTGATTTTTATATTTAGAATTTTGTTCCGCTGTCTAAAACCATAAGTTTGCAGCGATTAATCCCGCTATCCCAGCAGCGCTAACAGCTTCACCATGACCATCATTAATATCATGGCAAAAGGATACACCGTTGCATAAAGAATGAGCGGTCTTTGCGACTCAGTTAAACCGGTTGCCGCGGCAAGTCCCGGCGAAGAGGTCATGCCGCCGCTCAGAACGCCGAACAACTCAATAAGCAGCATTTTGTAACGCATCCGCGCTGCCAGCGTCACCGCCGCCATAGGCAGAATCGTAATCAGCATTCCGATTAATATTAACTGAATGCCCTGTGCCTGAATGATGGTAAAAACCTGAGCGCCGGCTTTTACGCCGACCACGGCCAGAAACAGAGTTAAGCCCAGTTCACGCATAAAGGCGATTATCGGTACCGGCACCTGCCAGACAACCGGGCCGATCTTGCCCCGGTTGCTTAAAAATAATCCGGCCAGTAAAACACCGCCGGTGATGCCCAGATTAAACTCCAGGGCGCGACCGATAGAGAAGGGGATCAGTCCCGCGGCAATGCCCAGCAATATGCCCATGATGATCGCAAAAATATCACCGAATTCAACCTTGCGCATTTCATCGCCAAACAGGCGGCGGATTTGATCCATCTGGGCGGCATCCCCGGCTACGCGCACGCGGTCACCCCATTGCAGTTTTTGATCGGGTTCGGCGCTGAATTCGAGACCGCCGCGCCGGATGCGGGTAATGTTGGCATCATAATAGGTACGCAGATTGAGTTGGGCTATAGTTTTACCGATAATGTCTTTATTGGTTACCACGAAACGGCGCGATTCAAATTGCTGTGCCTGCGGCATTTTTTTGCGGCTCACTTTACCCAGTAGCGGCACCGATGCATCCACATCGGAATGATTACCGACGATACGTACAATATCACCTACATGAATTGCCGTGTGTGCATCCGGAACAATGAGCTGACCCTCATGAAATATTCGCGAGATAACCGTGCCGGTGTGCTGATAAAAATGCAGAGATTTGAGGGGGCGGCCATTTAATTCCCGGTTGGTGATTTCCACCTCTTTCCAGATTACCGCTTCGTGGTTGGCCTGAATTTTTTCTTCATCCTGCCGCTCTTCTTTCTGCAGATTGACCTTGTAAAAAACCGGCAATAATTTGATGAACAGAATCACCCCGATTACGCCGAAGGGATAGGCGATACCATAGCCTGTGGATGTCAGCGCTGATTGGGTTGTCTCCTGGGCCGCGGCCAGTCCCGGCGTGCTGGTCAGCGCTCCGGCAAACAAACCGATGGCCATGGTCATATCAAGCTGCCAGAGCAGTGTTGCGCCGTAGGTTAGCAGGGCGCCGAATCCAATGATCAGAAATACAAGTCCGTTTAGCTGCAACCCCTCTTTTTTGGATATATGAAAAACAGACGGACCGGCCTGCAGGCCTATGGCATAAATAAAAAATATCAGACCGAGACTTTGCAAATCGTCATTCAGTGAAAATCCGAAATGCCCGAAAATCATGGCTATGAAAAGAATCCCGGACGCTTCAAATGAAAAAGTCCAGATCCGGATCCGTCCCAGTATAAAACCGAGCGCAATGATTAAAAATAAAAGAATAATCTGATGTTGCTGCAGGTAAGTAACCCAATCCATAATCAATAAAACTCGGTCGTTTGTTAATGCGGGGATGACTCCGGCCTGTATGCCTTTACAGGTCGTTGTTTAATTGAAATTTATGAAGGTTAAGCCAATTATGCAATTCGTAATGAAATAGAGAATGAAACGTATAAAAATTCAAAACTATTGACCCTATAAAAAAAACAATGATTATAAAGGTCGATTCGTAAATATAAATGTCTATTTTAGCAAAGAAAAAATTATTATTGTGATAACCATCCTTACTGCGCTTATCAAACACCATTATGCAATCTTTCTCGAAAGCCGGACCGATAATCTCCACAGAGGCAATCCGTGAACGAAGATGCTCACTCGGTATATTAGAACCATACGCAAAGTAGTGGACTTTCATTGCTGCGACTCTTCAGGTTAACAATTCTCTATGACAGATTTCATCTTCATTCTCAAATTCTGCCATACCTGGGAATCCCACTCAGAAAGCTTTAGTGTGTTGCAATAAATCTTCAGAGCCTTTTCAAGTGCATTGTGAAATTTGGTTGCATTGATCGTTTTCGTTTTGGGATTGTACAAAGGCCCTTTTCTGCGGATGCGTCAACCACTGGTTGTTTCTGCCTGATGCAATATACCGCATCGGACTCCTTCATAAAAGTCATCTGCCAACTTGGTGAAAATATCCAATTCCAATCCCTGACCTGCACATCGTTGGAAGAAGGATCGAAAAGCTTCTCTACTTCTTTGTCTGGCGTCTGCCCACCCCTGCCAGAAGGACTCCAAAGCTCCTATCATTAAGCAAGAGATAGCCATTGTGCAGAAGTGTTAATTCCGATAGAAACTCCCCAAAAAATCCGGTTTAAAACGCCCCATATAT
>CAYXRA010000187.1:0-8684 GCA_964467525.1 uncultured Calditrichaceae bacterium | reverse complement strand
ATTAAATAGAACCCCCACCCCTTCGCCCCTCCCCCGATGAATCGGGGGAGGGGTTAGGGTGGGGGGCATCACACTCCCGCCCTGACGGGATTGGGGTGGGGATTTTAAACAGATGAAAATGAATTCTAAAATCAGAATAATAGATCCATAAATCAAATTATTTCAATAGCTAAAATTCAAAAGGATTATAGCGAACAAAAAATTTTATATGAAAAAAAATTATTAGCAGATGATGAAATGCTTATGGCATTAAAGCCGCTTTTAAAAGCGGCCTGTTTCATCGTTTATTAAACGGCGAGTGGTAGGCAGTAATCATCTCCCCGCCGTCAACATTATAGACATTCCCCGTGGCCCAGGTTTCATCGGATGTGGCCAGCGCCGAGATAAACCTGGCGATATCGGCGGGCTGTGTTAAGCGCTTGGCCGGAATCTGACTTAGGGCCAGGTCGATCATCGTTTCATGACCCGGAATTTTACGCAGAGCAGGCGTGTAGGTAACGCCGGCGCGGATGCAGTTAACCGTGATGCCGAAAGCGGCCAGCTCCAGGGCCAGTTGCCGGGTATGCGATTCCAGTGCCGATTTTGCCGCCGAAACGGCGCCGTAATAGGGCACAACCTTGGCCGATCCCGAACTGGTCATGGCAAATATTTTCGTACCTTTTGTAAAAAAATCAGAATGATAGAGGTCCTGAACCCAGTAAACCAGGCTGTGTGACATTACGCTCATGGTCATTTCCAGTTGTTTGTGCGTTAATCGCTCTTTGGGATCGTTGTGAATGAAAGGAGCCAGCGAACCAAATGCCAGTGAATGCAGCATCACCTTGATTTTTTTCTCATTTCCCGCCTGATTAAGCTTATTTTTTAAATCTTCAATCGTTTCATGCCGTTTTTTTTCCGAAGCAGCGTTGATGTTATAATAAAGGGCTTCGACCCCTTTATCCGTGATTGTTCGTTTAATCTGTTCCACTTTTTTCAGTCCGCTGCCCCGGTCCATGTGGATACCGATGATGTTAAAACCAACATCGGAAAGTTCGAGGGCAAGGGCCTCTCCAAAGCCGCTGGATGCGCCGAGGATCAGGGCATAATCTTTTTCTGAGTTTGGTTTTATATAAGCCAATGTCTGCTCCTTATTAATCTGATAATTATCGGGAATTATGAAATATAAATTTTTCCGGCTATTACATACAGAATTGTCAAAACTAAAAAAAACTGAAAATTATTTCTTGAAAACGAATAAAGGGAAAATCAGTAAGACTGTTCCGCTTCTGAATCGATGCATTTGCGCTGTGGATTTTCTAAAAATCCCGGATCGTGCTTTTTTTCGTCGGAGCGACGGTCAAAGATTCAGCCGGTGCCTTGCTAAGTCGACTTTAAATAATTATCTTTTAGTCGATATATCCTTTCAGATTCTTACAGCGTGCCTGATGACGTAATTTGATTAATGCCCGTTCCTTTATCTGGCGCACGCGTTCACGGGTCAGCTGATAGCGTTTTGATATCTCTTCCAAAGTTAAGGGACGATCCAGACCGATACCGAAATATAAACGGATGATTTCCGCTTCCCGCTCTTTCAATCCCTCAAGCGCTTCATCGAGCTCCGACCGGAAAGATTGTTCTATAAGCGCTGAATCCGGTTCGGTAGTCTGGGAATCTTCTATTATCTCTATCAGCAGCTCAGAGTCGCGGTCGTTGAGCGGTGCATCCAGCGACAACGTACGCGTGGCATATTCCGCCATCTCTTCGATTTCATTGCTTGAAAGGTCGAGCGCATCGGCCACTTCGTCCGCGGTGGGCTCACGTTCCAGCTCCTGTTCCAGATGGCTTTGCGTTTTTCCTATTTTTTTAATTATTCCGAGTTTGTTTTGGGGCAGACGAACCAAACGACTGTGATCCTGAATAGCCTGCAGAATACTTTGCCTGATCCACCAAACCGCGTAGGATATAAATTTATAGCCCCTGGTCTCATCAAAGCGCAGTGCCGCTTCGATCAAACCCAGATTACCTTCGTTGATCAGATCCGTGACCGGCATTCCTTTATTCTGATAGTTTAATGCAATGCTGATCACAAAGCGCAGATTGGCGTTGATCAGTTTGCGCAGGGCATTGCGGTCACCCTGCTTAATGCGTTTTGCCAGCGCGACTTCATCGTCGATAGTGATTAAGGGCAGGGCGCTGATTTCGTTTAGATAAAGGGAAAGGGATTTGTTACCGGGGAACAGGCCGTCATAGTTCATGATCATTCACCATGCTTAATTGGACAAAGTTTGATATTCAAGATCAATGTAGACAAAGAGGCTCTCGAAAGTAAGTGATTGCGGTCACGGCTGAAAAAAGGAACTGAACGGGCCGTCAATTTAACCGGCAAAAAACATATCGGGCAATTTATCTGAATTCCGGATGAATTTCCTGATGATGTGTCATTGAGTTGGAAAGCGGCGGATAATTGTTGAATTCATCCAAAAGCATTCGTTCAATGAAACGTCGTTCATGATCAACATAATACAAATAATCATCAATTATTTTGATTGCGAAAACCTCCGGACCGGGCGCCGGCTTTTGATATAGATAGGTTTGCGAAGCCAGGTCGTAAATTTTTATTGTTCTGAAATTTCCGCCGTAAAGATAATTTCCGGACTTTGTCAGCGAATAAGTTCTTATTGGGTACGGGATTGCTTCAATAAAATTTCCCTTATAATCAAATTTATAGAGTGCGGTCTTGATTTTGACTGCCGATTGGATGTCCGTCGTTACATAGAGCACGCCATTTTCGGCAGTAATTCCTCTGATCCATTCCCAGTTTCCTGATGTATCCTGCGGGATAAAAATAATATGCTCTTCGGTTGCGGTGTTTAAATCGTATTTGTAGATGTTTATATGTCCCAGGTCCACGAAAATATAATTCGAATCGGAGCCAAGATGATCGCCGCCGCCATAGTGGAATAATTCTTCGAATGTATCGTCTTCAGTATTGTACTGATACATACCGTAATTGCCAAGAGGGTGCAAAATAAACAGGCTGTCCAGTATCACAAAATCCTGTACGCTGAAATGAAGTAACCGGGACTCAAGTTTTTCATATAATAAATATATTTCCGTAGATTGATACGGAAACTGATTCATGACAAAACCGGTATCCACGTCCAAAAATGAATCATTATAAAAGACGAATCTTATAGTAAAATCAAAGAACAGGGTTTGTAAATCAACAAATTTCTTAAGTTCAAATTGTAGTTTGTATGCGTTTTCAGATCCTGTATATTCAATATTCATTGTATCTGTTACGGAAAAACGGTCCTGATCCTTTTTGCCAAGATAAATATGCTCTATAACTTTTGATGATATAATCAGATCGTCACGGTTGGAAATATACAGACTGTCATAATTAACCTGTCTGATATCTATTTTGGAAATATCAGCCTGAGCAGGAATGATAAAATTTTGCGAATCCTGAATTGAGCCTGGATTCTTTTTACACGAAACCGAGAGGACGAGCAAAACAAGCAAAATTACAGCTTTTTGTAACATAGCTGGTTCTATCCTTGTTTTTGAAGTACTTTCCGAACCAAAGCTTATTTCGAAATTATAACAATTTTCAGATAATAAAAACCTGTTTTTCCTTCAGCTTCGCTTCAATATCTTTCTTTTTCTGCTGGTATCCTTTGCGTCCCATTAAGGCATAAGTGGCCACTTTACCTTCCTCAACGCCCGGCTGATTGAAGGCATTGATGTTCAGCAGTCCGCCGGCAAAAGCTGTCGCAGCCTCCAGTAAGAAAAAATACGCGCCAACATTTTCTTCATTTACTTCCGAAAATTTCAGGGTGATATTGGGCCGCTGATTATGGTTCAGCGCCAATGCCGTGGCCCGTTTTTCCGCCGTAAGCAATTCCCCCAAAGTTTTACCTTCCAGGTAGTCGAACTCAGGTATGTAGGTAAAATGATTTTTCAGGGGCGTGTTTTCATTAAATTTTTCGACTTCCAGAAATGTGATAATCTTATCATTGGGACCTTCAACATAAAGCTGAACCTGGGAATGCTGATCGGTAGCGCCCAGCGCCTTCACCGGCGTTTGCCCCACTTCCACTACGTTTCCGGAGTTATCATAGCGCTTACCCAGACTTTCTGCCCAAAGCTGCCTGTACCAGTCGGCCAGATCACTCAATTTATTGCTGTAAGGCATCATGACGCTGATGTTTTTTCCGCGCTGCATATACAGATAATGAATTGCTGCGTAAAGGAATGCCGGATTTTCGCTGAGATTTTCTTTATCGCAGATGGCGGCCATTTTTGCCGCGCCGTCCATTAATTTTTTTATATCGGTGCCGGCGATGGCCGCTGAAACCAGTCCCACCGGAGACAGTACCGAAAATCGTCCGCCAACGCCGGGAGGAATCCGGAAACACTTGATGGGATATTCACCGGCGATTTGATTGAGCAGTCCTTTTGCAGGATCTGTCGTGAAAAGCAGGTTTTTATAAAAATTGTCGCCAACCGTTTTGGTCAGGAAATTCAGAAAATAAAGGGTCGTTGCCGCGGTTTCCGCGGTACCGCCCGATTTGGATACGACGTGGAAGAGTGTTTTGCTGACATCGATCCGTTCCAACAGGTCGTGTATCCAGTCCGGATCAATATTATCCGGGTAATACATTTTGGGCGACATGTGCAGGTTGTAGTATGAATCGAGCAGGGAAGTCTGCAGGGCGATCGAACCCAGTGCGGATCCTCCGATGCCGATATGCACATAATTATCAAAGCGGCTGCGGACCGTTTTCGCATATTCCAAAATTTCGTCACACAGCTCTGCCTGATAGGGTAATTTGTAAAAGCCCAGGGTACCATCTTCAGATTTTTTTCTGAGATTGCTGTGAATATGCGTGCCGGATTCGATTAATCTTTCAATATCTTCACCTTTTAAACCGTGTTCGGAACCGATATTAATATCCATTACATTTGAGTAGTCTAATTTAAGCTGCATACAAATACCTCATCAAAGTTACAGTGCATAAACCGGAAATATAATCCTAAAAAAAGGAAAGCCCAAGTGAAAAACACCAGGGCTTAAAAGAAATAAATATTATTTGTATAGTGCGTCTTTAATCTAATGATTAAATCTTGACGTCCTTATTTTTGATTTCTTTTCGTTCGATCTCAGTAAAACTGAGTTCGTTTTTATTTTTCTTCATCTTAATCTGGATCACGCTGCCATCGGTGAACGTGCCTTTGATTATTTCATCGGCAATGGGATCTTCGATGTATTTTTGAATCGCACGCTTCAAAGGCCGTGCCCCGAACAAGGGATCGAATCCTTTATCGGCTAAGAACTTTAAGGCGCCGTCGGTTAAAGTAAACTCGATATTACGATCCTTAAGTTTGGATATCAGCTCCTCTATTACGACTTTCACAATTTCGATTGAGTCTTCATTGTTAAATTGTTTAAAATAAACAATGTCGTCAACACGATTCAAAAATTCGGGATTAAACAGTCGTTTCAATTCGTCGGATAGTTTACTTTTTATATTCTCAAACTGATCCTCATTGGCATCGTTGGCAAATCCGAATTTGGATGTATTCTTTATTTCTCTGACGCCGATGTTTGAAGTCATGATTAAGATGGTATTTTTGAAATCAACCTTGTGCCCCAGAGAATCCGTCAAAATACCGTCATCCAGAACCTGAAGTAGCAGATTGAATAAATCGGGGTGGGCTTTTTCAATTTCATCAAGCAGTACCACGCTATAGGGGTGGCGGCGAATCTGTTCGGTTAATGTACCGCCCTCTTCGTAGCCGATATACCCCGGAGGCGAACCCACCAGACGGGATACGGTAAATTTTTCCATGTACTCGCTCATATCGATGCGCACCAAAGCATCGGGACTTTCAAACAGAAACTCGGCCAGTTTTTTTGCCAGATAAGTTTTACCGACGCCGGTCGGGCCTAAAAATATAAATGAACCGATCGGGCGGTTGGGGTCTTTCAAACCGGCGCGCGCCCTTCTGATTGCCTTGGTAATCGTTTCAATAGCCTGATCCTGACCAATAACCTGCTTTTTCATCGCATTGGCCATATCGATGAGTTTTTCCGATTCACTGATCGCGATGCGTTGTGTGGGAATACCGGTCATCATTGATACCACATCGGCAATATCTTCTTCACCGACAACGGCCGTACGGGTTTCTTCGGTCTGTTCCCATACGAAACGCGCTTCTTCCAGTTGCTCGGTTAAGCTGCGTTCCATATCGCGCAATTTGGCAGCGTGTTCGAAATTCTGCTGCTTGGCCAGCGATTCTTTTTCGATCCGGATTTGTTCTATTTCTTTTTCAAGATCCAGAATTTCCTTGGGAACCACGATGTTTGCCAGATGCACGCGCGATCCGCCTTCATCCAGTACGTCAATGGCTTTGTCGGGGAAATTCTTATCCGTGATGTAACGATTTGACATTTTTATAATGCTGTCGATAGCGTCACTTGTATAGTGTACATGATGGTGGTTTTCGTAACGATCCTTTATGCTGTGCAGGATTTCCAGCGTTTCATCCGCACTCGTCGGCTCGATCATCACTTTCTGGAAACGCCTTTCAAGCGCGCCGTCTTTTTCGATGTACTGCCTGTATTCATCCAGCGTTGTCGCACCGATGCACTGAAGGTCGCCTCTGGCGAGCGCCGGTTTAAACATATTGGAGGCATCCAGTGAACCGGAAGCGCCGCCGGCGCCGACGATCGTATGGAGCTCGTCAATGAACAGAATGACATCGGTTGCTTTTTCCAGTTCGGTCATAATTGCTTTCATACGTTCTTCAAACTGACCGCGATATTTGGTGCCTGCTACAATGGAACCCATATCAAGGGCAACCACCCGTTTATTATGCAAAACACGGGATACTTTTTTCTGCACGATACGCAAAGCCAGGCCTTCGGCAATTGCCGTTTTGCCAACGCCCGGTTCGCCGATCAGTACGGGATTATTTTTCTTGCGCCGACTCAGAATTTGTGCAACCCGCTCTATTTCCTTAACCCGGCCAATAATCGGATCAAGCTTTCCTTCAATAGCCAGCTGGGTCAAATCCCTGCCGAAATGATCCAGGGCCGGTGTTTTTGCTTTCTTGGATGCCGATTTTGCCTGAGGCACGGAGGGTTTTCCGGCAAGAATATTTTCAAGTTCGTTATAACAGGCCGCATAATCGATATTGAATGTAAGTAATATCTGGGCGGCGAGGCTGTCTTTTTCCTTTAAAATGGAAAGTAAAAGATGCTCCGTACCGATGACATCGTTTTTAAAATTCTTAGCCTCAATGTATGTCATTTTAAGTGCTTTTTCCGCGCGTTTGGAAAGCGGCAGATTACCGATAGTCATGGTACCGCCGGATGGCGCTGTCGAATCCTCAATTGCTTTTTTCAGCTTTATCAGATCACAGCCCAAATTCTGTAATATTTTAATGGCTATGCCTTCGCCTTCCTTTATAACTCCGAGCGTTAAATGCTCGGTACCGATGTAGTCGTGGCCAAGGCGCATTGCTTCTTCTTTCGAAAACCTTATAACCTTCTGTACGCGACTGGTGAAATTATTCTTCATATTAATAAACGTCCTCAATATTCTAAATGATTAACCATCATTTTTTTTATTTCAATTTATGTCAATACTCCATAGCTGTCAAGGTGAAACGTCCGCCGCATCATTTAAATTCCATCTTCGGAAAACAATCAATTTTCTATAGATCATTGATTAATATCTTGACATTAATCTTCTATGAACATTAACTTGAATTGTTCCAAAACAAACGGAGTAAATAAATCAAAATGAAAAAATCAAATTTCCTGATCACTGCATTGGTAATCCTGATGCCCGTTTTAGTTTGGGCACAGAATAAAGAAACACCTCAGTCGATTAATATCATCGATTGTCCCACGGCGGCGCTTTTAGGCAGGGGCAGTTTTTTAACCGGCCTGTATGTCTATAACGATGGTGGATTGATGGGGCTGATGGAAGTCGGCGTAACGAACCGGATCATGTTCGGTATATCATACGGCGGAACAAATCTGATTGGAACCGGCCCCGTTGAATGGAATCCTCAGGTTGGCGTCAATATTCGTTATCGGTTGATCGATGAAAGACTAATGTTCCCTGCGCTCAGTATTGGATATGACAGCCAGGGCCGTGGTGCCTTTGTCGACTCCCTGGACCGGTATCAGGAAAAGTCGAAAGGACTTTTTATTGCGGGGAGTAAGAGTTTTATATTCTTGGGAACTTTTGCAATACATGGAGGTATCAACTACAGTTTTGAACGAGAGGACAACGATAAGGACCTAAACGGGTTCTTGGGTTTTGAGAAGAGTATTAACGAAGAATTCAGTTTGTTTGCCGAATACGATTTAGCGATCAATGATAATACCGGTAAAAGTCTTGGTGATAATAGCGGGTATTTGAATGCGGGAATCAAGTGGACATTTCAGGGGAAATTATACATTGATTTTCTCTGGAAAAACATTTTAAAAAATAATAAAACCCATCCATATTCCAGTCGAGTTATCCGAATTAGCTATGTTGAATATTTATAAAAAAAAATTTGCAGAGTAAATTTAGGTAGCTTATATTAGATGCTCTTTTCGAACAAATTTTAACAAAAATAAGTTCAGAAAAACATTTGCCATAAGGCAAGTAAGTTTATATATTAGCGGACGCTCAAAAATT
>CAYXRA010000186.1:0-8725 GCA_964467525.1 uncultured Calditrichaceae bacterium | reverse complement strand
AATGTTTATATACCTGAAATACAGCATTTCGCCTCACCCCCCGGCCCCTCCCCACGCGTGGGGAGGGGTGAAGGTGTGGGGAATAAAAATTGCCATTGCAGGTCTGTAAGTTATTGAAAAACATAATTTTTATTATTATTTACACATTATTTTGGACAGCAATGCTCTCAAATAAATTCGACAATTTTAATTTTGACCGCCATTAAACCGCCATCCGTTTGGCGCGCATCTTAAAAAACCTGGTAATCGGCTTCACGTATGAGCGGTCCGTCAATATGTTAATATGATCGACACCAATCGACCTGAAATAATTCTCACGACCGCTGTGCTGGGCCGTTGTCTGCCTGTAAAACTCGCTGCGCACCTGGTAACTGCCCGTATCGATCAGTATCGTTTCCCCGGTTTCGGCGTCTTCCAGATCAATCATGCCGGCATCGGGCAGGGAAATTTCCCGCGGATCGGTGATGCTCATGGCGATGATATCGTGCTTTTTATTAGCTATCTGCAATGATTTTTCATAGTTTTCCGTCAGAAAATCCGAGATCAGGAATACGATACTGCGCCGCTTGATAACCCGGCTGAGATACTCCAGGGCGAAGTTTAAGTCGGTGGTCGCCTCCTGCGGCTTGTAAAAAAGGATTTCACGGATCACCCGCAGCACATGTTTTTTGCCCTTATGCGGCGGAATGAATTTTTCGATTTTATCGGAAAAAATAATCAGACCGACCTTGTCATTGTTTTTAATCGCCGAAAAGGCCAGCACCGCGGATAGTTCGGCGGCGATTTCCCGCTTCATTTGCTCCGTTGTGCCGAAGTTGCCGCTGGAGCTCACATCGACCAGCAGCATCACTGTTAATTCGCGTTCCTCTTCGAATATTTTTACATAGGGATGGCCCATGCGCGCGGAGACATTCCAGTCAATTGTCCGCACATCATCACCCGGCTGATATTCGCGCACTTCGGCAAACTCCATACCCCGGCCTTTGAATACCGAATGATATTCACCGGAAAATACTTCGTTTACCATATTGCGCGTTGATATTTCGATCTGTTTAACTTTTTTCAGCAGATCGCGCGGAATTTGATCCGATTGTTCGATTTGCGCCGGCGCACCGGTTTGCGGTGCGGCTTTTCCAGTCACAACATAGTAAATGATCAGCAATATAAGTGTAAAAATTCCGGCAATTAATATTCCAGTCAACATTCCGTAACTATGCTTATCTTCTTTTCAGGTTTATTTGTCGGGCGCATGCTTTTTCTCAAAATTAAGTAATGTCGCTTTTAGTGCATGCCCGGTTTATCTTTTCATTCTTTTTCGATTGATTTAATTTAAATCAATCTCCGTCCAGATAATTTCTGATTTCATTTAGCCGGTCCTTCCAGTAATCCCGGCCCCTTAGAACAAATTCCCATTCAACGAAATCATCAAACTTGGATGACTTTGCATCGGGATCGTAGGCATCAACAAAATCAGTAAACGATTGTCCGTATTTTTCTTCGAAATTGCGCACCGATTTTGTGTAATTATTAATACGGTGCAAAACTTCTGCGATATGATCGTATCCGATTCCCTTGATCTTAAACCTCCGCTTTGTTTCTGATTAAGGTACTTCGACGCGATTTAACACTTTTCTGATGACATCCTCGGACGTCATTTCCTCGGCTTCTGCTTCATAAGATAAAATCACGCGGTGGCGCATCACATCCATGCCGATGGCCCGCACATCTTCAGGCGTAACATAGCCACGGCGACGCAGAAAGGCATGGGCCTTGGCCGCATGGGTCAGATAAATCGAAGCGCGCGGACTGGCGCCGTAGGTAATTAAATCCTTAAGCTCATTCAGCCCGTAGTTTTCCGGTTCGCGGGTTGCAAAAACGATATCAACCACATAACGCTCGATTTTTTCATCAACGTAAACTTCTCTGACAACATCGCGGGCCTTTATGATTTCTTCCGGTGAAATAACGGGATTTGCCCGGGCGATGATTCGGGACGTTTGCCGGCGAATAATTTCCAGTTCTTCTTCTTTCGAGGGGTAGCCGATGCTGAGCTTAAGCATGAAACGATCGACCTGCGCTTCAGGCAATGGATACGTACCTTCCTGCTCAATGGGATTCTGAGTTGCCAGAACCAGAAACGGATCTTCCAGCAGAAACGTGTTTTCGCCAATCGTAACCTGACGTTCCTGCATCGCTTCGAGCAGGGCGCTTTGCACTTTGGCCGGCGAACGGTTGATTTCATCGGCCAGAATCAGGTTGCTGAAGATCGGACCTTTTTTTGTCGTGAACACGCCCTCTTTCTGGTTATAAATTAACGTACCGATTAAATCCGCCGGAAGGAGATCGGGTGTAAACTGTATGCGCTGGAATTTTGTTTTAACGGTTTGCGAAAGCGTTTTGACGGTTAGCGTTTTTGCCAGGCCGGGAACGCCTTCGAGCAGAATATGGCCGTTGGAGAGCAACCCGATCAACAGCCGTTCGACCATGTAGTTTTGCCCGACGATGACTTTGGAAACCTCGGCAATTATTTTATCAATGAATGCGCTTTCCTTTTCAATTTTTTCATTGATCGCCTTTATGTCAGGATTCATCTTGCCTCCTTAAATACTAACAAAATCACTTTTCCGCTTCCTATATTCAAAATTGTATATTTTAAACTTATGTCCCTGCCAAGCCTAAAATTAGTAAAATGAGTGAAACAGCTTGCACGCATGATTTACTCATTTTGATTTTCGTCCCTGTTCTCTTTTAATCTCTTCAAAAGCAGTTCAACGGTATCATAAAACAAATGAAATTCATTAACCGTGATTTCTTCTCCGGCGTATTTACTTAATTCGGACCGGTCGTAAAACAATTTTAACTTTTCCAGCAAAGCTTTATCAATCCCGTCTTGTTCCAGTTTCTCTCTGATTACATCATAATTGAGCGCACTGTCCTGCAATTGATATTTCTCAGTCAGATAGCGCTGCAATAATTTGGAAAGTATTTCGAAGTTTTTGCGTGTTGATTCGCTTTCCGGATCGATCGTATCTTTCATTCGGTCAAGATATTTTTGCTCAGGTGATAATGGTTTTTCCAGTTCGCGGGCCTTTTCCGCTTTGCGCTGCTGAAAATAGCGCCACAGGAAAAAAATAAGTATGACGACAAATAAACCTGCCAGAATAAAGATCACAATATTCGCCGGGGCAATTCCAGGACTTTCCTCAGGTAACGGCTCGGTGATTTCCGCACCCAGCCGCTGGGCGGGCAGAATATTTTTCTCATTAGTGAGATTATCCTGATATTTGACCGTAACACCGTCGATATAGGCCATCCCCATTTCTTTGGGCAAAAAATAATAAGTGATGCGTTTTATCGAGTACGGTTGTCCGTCTTCGTCCGTGTAAAAACGGTTCGAAGAACCGCTGCCGCGTAGTTTTAAATTGGTTACAACCGGTTCAACGGCCTCGACGATCTGAAAGCGGCTCAGCTCGCCCGTCCAGGAAAGTTCAACATGGTAAACGACTTCCCGGTTAAGGGGCACACGATTCTTTTCCAGATAGGTATGTAATTGTATCTGCGTATCGAGGCCGTCCGCATTTTGCGCGCCAACCAAAAAAATCCAGCATATCAGACAAAGGAAAACCGTTTTAACCATTTTTTTGCCTTTAAAATTTAAGATAGAAAAAACTATTTAATCACTAAAAAGTTTCATAAAAAATAGAAATAAAAAGCTGAACTTGTATCATTCAGCTTTAATATCCGCGGCTATTCCGCGGCCGCCGAATCACCGGTAATATTTTTAAAAATCGGCAATTCGTTGACGTCCTTGCCCAGATGATCGAGTTCGTATTGCGCATCATCGGCCAGATCATCTTCGGGATACTTTTTTATAAACTCGGAATAATACTTTTCAGCCTTTTCAAGATCCTTCACACCATTGGCATAAATAAATCCCAGCATGAATTGTGCGCGTGAAGCATGCTCACCTTCGGGATAATATTTAATCAGCTTATTAAAATTCCCGATGGCTTCTTCAAAATTTTCTTCGGAAAAAGCTTTATTGGCAGTCTGATAGTACTCAGCTTCTGACTTTTTTGATTCGCAGGCTAGTATGAGCGCGAAAAGCAATACAACAATACCTGAAAATTTAACCAGTCTCATGGACATTCTCCTTATTAATTTCAATACCTTAATTAATATCAAGTTTTTAATTTAATAATAGAAAAAAATTAAATCAATATATCTGAGCCGAACGGGGGGAAAGGGATTATATCGCCAGGGCTAACGCCTTTGGCGATATAATTTATCCCTTTATCGGATTTCCTTATTTCTGTAGCTTGCTGAGTAATGCCGGAATGATCTCCTCTTCCATTTTTTTACCGGCATTTTGCAGGGCGGTGCGTCCGGCCTTGTCATAATCGAGCTGGACGCCTTTAATGCCTTCAAACGAATTTTTATAAATTTCACCGCCACTGCTCATATCCGTAACTGAAATATTTAAATCGACAAAGGAGGTAAAAAGGTTGTACACTTCTGCCCCCTTTCTGGAAGCGGCTTTCAACTCGATGTATAGTTCGGCACCGGCCATATCATCGGTAAAAGCATAACCGTAGTCGGATAACGCCTTTTTCAGCTTCGGCTCGACATACTTCATATCGAGCAGATTACCGAGGTGCGTCTCAACAGCCTGAATATACACGGACGGTCCGCTGACCATCAGAATAATTTTTGTTTCCGGAGGCGAAAAACTTTTCAGAATGTTCTGCATCAACAGGGCTTCATTGTCATTTTTAATACCATAGAGATCGAGCCGGGCTTTAATCAGTTGCAGATTCGTTTTATCTTTAATTTTTGTAACCTGGCAATACGCGATACCCTCACTGTTGGTCGCATTACGCTCCACCAATTCGCCGTCGCCTTTAATGAATGAAAAACGGATCGGTATATTTTGCAGATTAACATTTTCGCCGGCGGAGTTCGTATAAAAGGCGCGCACGGCCAGCGGTTTTTTTAGGGGCTGACCGAAGCTGGCCTTCCGTTTCGCTTCAACGGCGACAAGCTGTATCTTATTGATCAGACTTTGCATAGAGGATAGAATTTCATTCTGCAGATATATTTGCCTGCCCTGATAGTCTGCCTGAAGCGGTTCTCCCACAAATCCCTTTACATTGTCAAGCGCCTGAAGATAAAACAGTAAAGCGGAGGCCATGTCATTTTTTGTTTCATTCTGACGGGCATGCTTAAACAGGTCGAGCGCAAGACTTTTCGATTTCTTCAGTCGCACTTCCTTTTGTTTGTGATATAAATCTTTCGATAAACGGTAATACATCCAGTATTCATCTTCATCTTCCCAGCGATCAACCAGCTCGTAGCCCTCCAGTGAAGCCTGTGTTGTCGCCCGTACCTGGGAACGGACTTCCTCCTCGGGCATGCCTGATATTTCCACCAGTTTGATCAGAAAGTCACTGCTGATATTGATTGAAATTTCCGAAGACAGATCCTGGAGCGCATGGTCCTTGCAAATTTGACGATAATCATTGGGATGATCACTTTTTAACGCCGAGCCGATACCAATGTAGTGGGTTTTGCTCAAAGGCCTGTTTTTCACCCAATCCGGTTCTTCCCGGGCTTGTAATACATTTGAAAAAATAAAAATCATGATGAGCAAAGAGACGGTTTTTGATAGCATCATGTTAATTCCCTCAGTAAGTGATTTCGCAGAATTATGATTAATATCTGAAAATAATATGAATGTGACAACAAAAAGTTGATCGATTGCACAAGATCGAAGAAGGACAGGATATGCGTGACGCTTGTCCTGCCCTTCTTACCGGTATTATTGATTAATCCGGCGTTCAGGCCACTGAAATTTTTCTTTTCGGGCGCTTTTGATAACAGAACCCGATTCCCGGATCGCCGTACCTTCCGGACGGTCCTGATCGATCATTAAGTCAAATTCAACATAATTTTGTCCTTTCGCCGAGCTTATCTGTTTTTCAAGATTTTGACCCCAGGTTACACTGAAATAATCGGTCTGATCGAAATAGGGATCGTTAAAATCGGATTGAATATCACTGCTCTTATAGATGCGCATTTTAAAATATTTCGGAGGATCGTTATTTCGTTCCTCATTCGGCCAGTAGCTGTCGGGTAGCGTCACCTGAGCATCGTCCCAGAAGCTGGCATCATAGCTGGGCGTGATATCAAAGGCTTCGGCCACATAATCAGTGTATCCCGTTCCACTTATCCAGTAAAAATTTCCGTCTATTTCTTTACATGCATAAATCAGCAGTAGTTTGGTTTGTCCGTTATAACCGTATCCCCTCAAATCAAACGTAAAGCCAATACCGTCCGCCGGATCGTAAACACGCACCTCATCAAAACGGAATCCGATGCGATAACCGGCAACCGGATCGGACAGCGCGGAGTATTTGCCGCTGACGTAAGCCGAAATCTTATAATAATAAAACTTTGCCATCAAAACCGTATTGTCATTCCAGCCGGTGGCGGTTGTTGTGTGTACATGGTCATAGCTGCCGGTTTCGGATTCCGCCCGGTAAACACGATAGCTTGAGGCGCCGCCGACCGCATTCCAGGACACAGTAATATAATCCTCATTATTTGCAGATACTGTTACGCCCTGAGGCGCCGAAATGTTTAACGTCGCGTCTTCGACATTACTGCCCGTGCAGGGCCAGTTTTCCGTATCGACAACGTGAACCTGATAATAGTAAGTCTCGCCTGTTTCGAGATTTTCATCATCATCGGTATAAGATAAGGTGCTACGCGACTCAGCAACGGCAATCCAGTCATCAGAATTATAAATATCCGGATCGATTGTTTTTGAGCGTAAAATAGCATAGTACTGAAAGTCCTGCACTGTACTCTGTGACCAGGATAGGTCGACCGATGATGCAGAGGTGGCATCGACTGAAAGGGTAACCGGGCTTGGACGTAATGGATCCAGATTTATGGTAATACTCTCTGACGATCTGCTGATATTTATGGTATTCGAACCGGAATATTGTAAAATGTTGCTCCCGTCGTAGGCATTGACGCTGAACTTGCGGTTATCGCCTTTTTTAACCGAGACCGTTCCGCTGTAAGTATCTTCATCAACTTTACTCAATGTTTTTTCTACCCGGTCCATATCCGGACCTGTTACCGTAACCCGTACTTCCGTTATGGTTAGCGGTTTTTTAAACCTGATCTCTTTAGTGACCTGACGCTGCGTTTCAGCTATTTTTATCCGGAGGTCTACACTGCTGTCATCCTTACCGGAGGAGGTTAGCCAATCCGAGTCACAGCCCGCCATCACAAGCAGTCCGAGACCGATAAGTGAAACCATAATATATTTTATGAATTGCATCTTAAACTCCTTCATTTATCCTGCGATACAGCCGGCTGATTATCGTTTCCTGATTCAACAATAATCAACCGGCTGCCATCATATTCATCTTACGGAAATTCTACGGTAACCGAGACGTCTGAATTTTCATCTTCATCACCGGACAGCAGCACCAATGCAGCAATTGCGCCGCCCACGACAACCACGCCGCCTACAATCCAGAGCCAGGTATTGCTGCCGGCCGATGTTTTTTTGTAGGTTACCCTGCGGTCTGTATCCTGATCCCGCCGTGCGGTTTTATCTGGCTCGCTTTTTTCTGCCATCGCCGGTTTCAGCTCTGCTTTAATTCTACCGCCGCCGGGAACAACATTGACCGTTCTTTCCCAAACATCGTAGTTATGCGTCGTAATTCTGACCTTGTGCGTTCCCTGAGACAGGCTTTTGGTCAGCGGCGTGATACCTTCTTTTACACCGTCAATATATACGATTGCCCCGGGAGGATCGGATTGAATCAGAACATCCTCCGTGAGTCTTCCGATAAACCTGTTTTCGATTTTACGGGCCAGATTCTGAACCATATTTCTTATTTCCACACCGCTCTCGCTGCTGGCGTTTTCTGCGAGCAGCGCTTCGCCGCTTTGCGTATCAATCAAACGAATATCCGTCTCTACGATCGGATCAAATTTGGCTACGCTTCCAAATACGAGTATATCTACGCCCAGAACCTCGCCGAGTCTTTTCGCAGTGCGCGAATCAACCGCCCCGGAAATCTGAAAAGCCATCTCATTCATAATGCGTTCGATCTCACTACGCTCAATTACCTGAAACACACGGCCGTTGATTAATTCAGTCATTAACATCCCGGATATGGCCGCTCCGTAGCCATCCTTTTTGGCGGCGGCATTGGCGTCGGTAAAAGAAAACACCGCAATTTTAGGAGTATCTTCATCTGTTTGGGCAAGCGCTACTGAAATATCAGGAAAAAAAATATGAATCAGCAATGCGATTATTATAAAATACGAGGCACATTTCTTAAACATAGGACCTCCTTTGTTTATGAACTGTTATGAACACGCATAAAATAATTACTATTTTACGACTATTTTTTTAATATCATGCCATATATAAACCTATGAGGCTTTTATAAGATTAAAAGTCTTAAAATCATTAAAAAAATCCTTGAATTGTAAAATTTTTATTTTCTGATTTACGCCCATAATAACCGTGAGAAAGGAAAAGTCTTCGTTAATCAATCGAACTGATGCTCTGTTACCTTATTCTGTTGGCGCATGAAATGCCGGACAATCTACCAAGTAAAAGAAATTTATAAAATAAATAATCATTTGTCTAAATAAAATTGATGAATATTAAAATTAAAGTTATAAAGTAATATTA
>CAYXRA010000185.1:0-8727 GCA_964467525.1 uncultured Calditrichaceae bacterium | reverse complement strand
GAGAAACATCGAACAGACAAACCCATTACCCCGCCAACCACAGCATTCGGAAGTCACTCCCGGGTTTACCCACACAAAACGACATAGACCCATAAAAATTTGAACTTTAAAATAGTCTTGTTTCATTTTAACATTTTCATTTTAACATTTTAAGGTGTATGCTTTAATTCGAGATTTTGCGTTTGTTTCCCACATTTGAATTGAAACATTAATGATTCAACGGAAGATAGCGCAGCATCCCCGTTGAAATCGGAATCGGTGCCGAAATCGAGTATGCCCTTTTCCGATACGATTCCGATCCGGGAGAGGATGGGAATAGTATCACAATCCTATGTGATTTATCATCCCTGAAAAAGCATCGCTTTTGTACAATTTATAACTTGCAACATCATTTTTCTTTTACTATTTTTGATATTCTGAAGAGTAACTATAAACAGAGTGTAGTTTTATTTACGAGGTCTGAAATGTCATTCAATCTAAACTTGCCTGAAAATCTGGATAAGCTCGGAAAACTTGCAACAAATCTTTGGTTCAGCTGGAATCCGGACGCCCGTGACCTTTACCGTGAAATTGACTTAGCGCTATGGCGCTCCTGCGGACGCAACCCTGTCGCATTCCTTACGAAAGTTGATACTCAAAAACTGGAATCTTTTGCCAACGATCAGGCCTATCTCGACCGGCTTGATAAAGTATACGCCCGTTTCAGTGATTACCTCGAAAATACAAAAAAACCTTTTACCCAAACTTATCCCCATTTAAAGGAACAGCTCGTCGCCTATTTTTCAGCGGAGTATGGCCTGCATGAGTCACTGCCCAACTATGCCGGCGGACTCGGCGTGCTTGCCGGCGATCACTGCAAAACCGCCAGCGATCTGGGTCTGCCCTTTGTAGCCGTGGGACTGATGTATAAACATGCCTATTTTACCCAAACCATTGATGAAAACGGACAGCAGCAGGAACATTATAAGGAACTCAAGCCCGAACTGCTCCCGATATCCCTGGTTAAAAAAGAAAACGGTGAACCGCTGCTGGTCAGCGTTCCCATCATTGACCGCGATGTATTCATAAAAATATGGGAAGTTAAAATCGGGCGCATTTCTTTATTTTTACTGGACACCACCATAGATAAAAATTCCGATGAAGATAAGGCAATTATCCATTCCCTTTACGGCGGTACGCGCGATACCCGGATGAAGCAGGAAATTATCCTCAGCATCGGCGGATTGCGGGCACTGCGCAAAATGGGCTACCACCCCACCGTTTTTCATATGAATGAAGGTCACTCCGCTTTTCTGGGATTGGAACGACTGTACGAGCTGATGAATGAGGGTATGAACTTTAAAATGGCCCTGGAATTTGTACGCAGCACCACCCTGTTTACCACCCACACGCCGATTCCCGCAGGAAACGAAGCCTTCGATTTCGACATTATGGAGCGTTACTTCAAAAATTTCTGGCCGGAACTGGAGATTTCGGATACTTTCTTTTTTGAACTGGGCAAAGATGTTAACATACATCAGCACGAAAGTTTTTCATTAACGGTGCTGGCCTTGAATCTGGCCTATATGGCCAACGGCGTCAGCGCCCTGCACGGCGAAGTATCACGGCAGATGTGGCAGAAGGTTTATCCGGGCATCCCGGCGGACGAAGTACCCATCGGGCATATAACCAACGGGATACACACCGAATCCTGGCTGCACCGGGAGATGATCAAATTATTCGATCAATACCTGGGAGCTGACTGGCGCCATAATATTGCCGATGGCCAGTACTGGGATAAAATCATGGACATACCCGATGAGGTCTACTGGGAAACAATGCAAAAGATGAAAACGAATATGTCCGAACACCTGCGCCGGCGTTATGCCCTGAGACTGGAACGCTACAGTGATATAGACCACCAGTATCCCACACCGGAAAAGATTTTAGATGATAAAACACTGACCATCGGATTTGCCAGGCGATTTGCGCCCTACAAACGCGCCACGCTACTTTTCCACGATATCGAACGCCTGAAGAAAATCGTGAACGATCCGGAACGCCCCGTACAAATTTTATTTTCAGGAAAAGCGCACCCTCATAATGACGCAGGCAAAGAACTGATCCGGGCGATCAATCATTACGCCCAATTCCCGGGGCTGAAAGGAAAAATTGTTTTTATCGAAGGGTACTCCATCAATACTTCCCGTTCGCTGGTATCCGGCGTTGATGTGTGGCTGAATAATCCGCGCCGCCCGATGGAGGCCAGCGGCACCAGCGGACAGAAAGTGCCCATCAACGGCGGCATCAACTTTTCCGCTCTCGACGGCTGGTGGCCGGAGGGATACAATGGAAACAACGGCTGGGTTATCGGCGCAAATGTGGAATACGCCGACTATAATCAACAGGACGCGGAAGAAAGTCGATCTCTTTACGATACGCTGGAAAACGAAATAGTTCCTGCCTTTTATAATCGCGATGAGAACGGGATTCCCAGCGAATGGATCAGAATATCCAAAGAATCGCTGCGTTCCGTGCTGACAAAATTCAGCACGCATACGATGGTCTGGAATTATATCCAAAAATACTATGTTCCGGGTATGAAACGGCATATTAAATACAGCGAAAACAATTATGCCGGGCTCTTTCAGTTTTATCGCTGGCAGCACCGCATGAGTCGTTTATGGAAACGGATTAGTATTAAACCCAACATCAGAAATGCATTCAGTGAAGATGAACGGATATTCAGCCCCGGCGAGAGTAAGGAAATTTCAGTGATTGTGGATATCGACGGGCTAAAACCCGAAGAGATAAAGGTTGAACTTACCCTGGAACGTCAGGATGCGATTCTCGGACATCAGGAAATGGAAATCCACCCAATGGGGCTGATAGGAAAAATGATCGAAAATGAATACGAGTACCGGGCGCGGGTCACGGCAAAATCCGACGGATCCTATCGCTGCAACTGCCGGGTAATCCCTGAGCACCGCGATCTTTTCACAGCACATGAAACCCGTCTGATTAAATGGCTTGATTAGTTTTCGAGCAGTGTGCAGCCGGATTCTGATTGAACGGCAATTAATTGATTTCCAGAATATCATAAATGCGCGGCGCATTTTCACTCGGGGCGCCGCCGCCATGCCAGGGGCCGGTCTGAGATTTGACTACCCGAAAGGCGCCCAGACCGCCGCCACCGTAATCATCCTGTCCGCCAGTCAATACGGTGACAACACTTTCCGTGCTCAGTTCGGATAAATAGACTTTCGGTACTTTAAAACGGATCTGCTTTAAATGAACGAAACCGATGGGATAATCGGGATTAACCGGCACGTATTTGGCCAGCAGGTTTCCCCCGGCATCATGCACTTCGTACCCACCGCCGATATAAATGATGCGATTAAATTTTCTGCTTGCCGGCAAGCGGTAGTTGGCCTGCTTGTCAACATAAGCAGTCCTCTCCCCCTTCATCCGCGGATTGGCAATGGCGATGGCCAAATAAGTCAGCTGAAATCCAAAGGCCTCATTCCATCCCGGATCCACTAAATTCCGTAAATCCAGCCTGAAGCCCCAGGCATCGCCCGCATCATACACGGTTAATTTATCGATATCAAAAATGCCGTCTGCGAAAATCGGATCGCCGGGATATGTATAACGTCCGTTCGCTCCTTTATCATCATTCAGTCGGTCGCGTTTGTACAAAATGGTTCTGCCGTTTTCACCCAGTGGAAAGTAGACATCGCTGCCTTCCAAAATTACATGATCCAGGCTATTAAACAGGGGATAACCGCCGGCCGTATCAATTTCCGCGAACGACCAGTGTTCTTTTTCCGGCAGTCGTTTATAAACAAATTCCTGCGGCGGCTCCTCTGCCGGGATGTACTGGTACTGCCAGATTTCAGCGCTGTCCGAAAGGCAAAAATGCACCGCTTCTTTCGCTTCTTTAAAAAATACCAGACCGTTGATCCTTTCGCCGGGGACATGCGACTGAAGTTTAATGCTGCATGTTGCGGATTCTTTTTCCAGCTCAATTTCGATTTTCCCGTTTTTATAGGGCAAAAAAGTGCTGATATAATTTATCTCATCTAAAAGCCGGGGACGGAAAAAAATCGAATCGTGTGCGGCCAGCGACTGATAACCGATAAAATCCCGGTATAGGTTTTCCCTGAAACCGGCCAGCGCCATACTTTCCGAAATACGCCCTGCGGCAGCAGGCAAATCACGGCCGGGACGGGGCGCCGCATCCAGACATTCAACAACATGTCCCGGAGCGCTGCGATTTAAAATATAATTGGCCTGGTTCAGGTAGAGTTTTGCTGCTGTTTTTTCCTGACCATGATCAATCAACGCCGAAATCAGCGGATTGGTGAGCCAGGTAAAAACAGTACCGTTGTGATAAGCTTTCGCCGGCAGATAGTAAGGTAAATAATTCAGGTAAGGATGAAAGTTACGATCCTCCGGCCAAATTGTTGCCACGCCGTGCCTTAAAGTAAGCGCTTCTGTGACTTTGCGGGCAACGCAATGCTGCCTGTCAGGTGGCAGTAAGTCTGGTATCCCCGGCATATCCGGCACGGTAAGGGCAAAGATTTGATTCGGACGCAGCGTGCTGTCCGGTTGGCCATCCTCATGCAGGTGATCGAACAGCGACTGGGATTGTTCGTTCCAGAAGCGTTTATTAAAACTTATTTTCAGTTTTGCGGCTGTTTCCTGCCAGAGGCGCCATTCATTTTCAGGCTGCCGGAGTTCGCGGGCCAATATTGTTCCGATCCGGAGCGCCGTGTACCACAAGGCCTGAATTTCCACGGCCCGATTGCCGCGCGCACTGCACGCACCATCCAGATTTGTGCGATCCATCCAGGTTTCGGCATCCCCGTGAAGTAAAAATCCGTATTGATCGACCCGCTTCCGCAGAGCACCATTGACGGCCCGTTTCACGGCCGGATACAGTTTACTGATGATCAGAGTATCACCGGAAATCAAATAATAGTCATAGAGGGATCGCACAAACCACCAGGTGACATCGGCGGCATCGTATTCTGCCGAATTATCATTAATATATTTCGGGATGCGTCCCAGACGGCGGTCGCGTTGATCCGTTAACTGATTTGTGGCAAAATCGCGTAAGATTTTTCCGGCCTGCCCGAAGCGGCCCTCCGGAAGTAATGCGCCATCAAAAGCAATGAAATTAGACCGTGCACAACGGGCATTTTGCCAGGGCAAACCATCACGAATAAACACGGTGTCCGTATCGGTGATTAAAGCATCCAGCGCTAAACTGGTCCAGGTCAGCGTACGATCCATTTGCGTGTCATTAAACTGATGAGAAAGCCCTTCCAGGAGTTGTGAAAGGCGTTTTTTTCTTTTATGAATAAACGGTGTGTACTGCTCTGCCAGCGAAACACTATCGGGTTGGAAACTGGTAAATTGCGTATCGAGCCGAACGACAGCGAATACCTTTCCCTGTGCATCCTGCTCAAAAAAACCGGTCACTGATTTGCGCTGACTGCTGTCGCTTCCGGCAAGCTTTGCCACGGGTAGGCTGAAATCCGGTTTATCCCTTTCGAGAGTAATATTGTCATGCGGAACATTCCCGGGAAAATTCAGACGCAGCTTCAGGGGTAGCGCTTTTCCGGGCGGAGTAATTGTCACAACAAAAGCATTCAGCGAATCCAGCAGAATAAATTCTTCCTGCACGCCATTCGCATAAAAACGCCGAAATCCGTACGGCAGATAAACAAAGCGTCCAATCCGTTCCTTTTCAAGCACTTTGTCGCCGGCAATGATTTGATAATCCCTGAGGTAATTCAAGCCGCTGACGAACCAGCCGTTTGCACTTTCTTTATGCGTATTGCCGATAAAAAAACCGTTATTCTTATTGGTAAAGGCAAACCGGCGATTGCTGGTATCGCTGAGAACAATCTTCGGGAAATTCCATTGTATTACAGGTTCGTCGGATTTATCCCCGGCAATCGGAATTTCACATGCTACAAAACAGCTCAATAGTAAAGCGAACAGCAGATAAGCAAAACGCTTCATTCGGAACTCCGCTAAAAACTTTTTCCGCCAGAAACTGACGGGATCCGTACGAATATAATATATTATCGAAAGGGAATTCATTTTCATTAAAGATGAATCCCCGCCTGTACAGGTTATTAACTTTTATTCATTCATTAAAAATTCCGCAAACCATTCATGAACCGTTTTCCACCACAGCCGGGCATTTTGCGGTTTGCGTACAAAATGGTCCTCATCGGGGAAAAACAGCAACCGCGATTTTACCCCCTGCCGCTGAAGCGCTGTAAAAAGCTGCAATCCCTGGGTATAGGGCACACGGTAATCATGCTCGCCGTGAATGACCAGCATCGGCGTTTCAAAATGTTCCGCGCGGTTAGCCGGATTCCATTTCCGGTACAGCGAGCCTTCCTGCCAGGGCTTTCCGTTGAATTCCCATTCCGGGAACCATAACTCTTCAGTAGCCCCGTACATACTCACCTGCTCGTAGACACCGTCGTGCGAGACCAGGCATTGAAAGGGATTTTCGGCGCCGGCAATCCAGTTGATCATAAATCCGCCGTAAGATGCGCCGGCCGCGCCGATCCGCTCTTTATCGATAAAGCTGTAATTATCCAGAACGTATTTTGTCCCGATCAGGATATCTTCGTACGGCGCACCGCCCCAGTCTTTGGATACGGCATCGGTGAAATCCTGTCCGTAGCCGCGGCTGCCGTGAAAATTGATCATAAAAATCACATATCCCGGCGAGGCGAACATCTGATAGTTCCAGCGATAATGAAAATCATTACCCCAGGCACCCTGCGGACCACCGTGAATTAATTCGATGGCCGGATATTTTTTATCAGGATCGAAAAAGGGCGGTTTCAGGATCAAGCCGTGCACGCTGTCTCCATTAGCACCTTCGAACCAGAAATCTTCGTAGGCCGGCATTTCCAGTTGGGCCAGCAATTCCGTGTTTATCCGGCTGATCCGGGTTAGCTTGTCAGTTTTTAAATCGTATTTATAAATTTCCCTGGGCGTCGATGCGGTTTCTTTGGCAAACAGAATCTCATTTTCATTGATAAAATTAAGGTCGTGAATGTAATGACCCTCGAGAACGGGCTCGATTTTTGATGTGTTGATGTTTACTTTATAAATATTGATAAAATCCCGTTCGGCAGCGCTGAAATAAATTTCTTTACCTGCGGGATGCCACACAATTGACGAAGCCGATAGTTCAAATCCTTTGGTCAGTTCCCTGGCGCTTTTTTTCTTGCGGTCGTAAAGCATAATCCGGTAGCGGTCGGCCTCAAAACCGGCGCGTTCCATGGAAAGATAGGCGATATATTTGCCGTCGGGCGAATAGTGCGGACCGTTATCATTGCCTTCGTTTTGGGTAAGGCGCACCGCTTTACCATCGGGCAGTGCTTTAATGAACAAATCATTATTGGTGCCGGCGGCGATAATTTCATCGGTATTGGTTACGTAACAGACCTCTTTGCCGTCGGGTGAGAAGGTATAATCGTGACCGCTGCCCAGTCCGACCGGCGGCGCGTGGTACGGGCCGGGCGTCAAATCGACGATGCCGCTGCCATCGGTTCCGGCCATAAAAACATGATTGACCTTACCTTCCAGCCACTGATTCCAGTGCCGGTACATCAGATTATCGATGACGCGCGCTTTCACCTTGTTTTCTTCCTGCGCTTTCATTTTTTGTTCGTTACATTCGATCGTTTCGCATTCCGGATAAACCTGGCTGCTGAAGAGCATTTTACTGCCGTCCCTGCTGATTACGATACCGCCGGCGCCGGGATAAAAATCGGTTAGCTTTTCGGCCTGTTCCTCATCAACGGTCTGCCGCCAGATTTGTCCGCCGCGTGTGAAATAAATTGTTTTTGAATCCGGATGCCAGACCGGACCGGAACTCGATTTTTCATCATTAGTCAATTGACGGCTTTGGTTGGTTTTCAGATCAAGCACCCGGATTTGGCCTGTAATGTTATTTTCTTCGATATCCGGTGTTTGAATGGTATAGGCTGCCCAATGGCCATCGGGACTGACAGTTAGACCGCCCATTCTTTTCATGCTGAAGAAATCTTCGAATGTGATGGCCCATTTTTCTGCAGACGATAAATCAAACACAAAAAATAAGATGATAAGGATCAGTGATAAAAACCGATATTTCATTTTGCCTCCGGGAGTTATATTTTGATTTATTTAATCATTCGCTAAAGTCGCGTTCCCTTTGTGAACACGGACGTTCCCTTAATTCTGAATTTTTCAGCCATGACGAACCCTGTTAAGCAATCTCAAACTTCCGGCCCCGGATTACTCAACCCGCAAAATACTTGCTATAAATATAAGGCTTTAACCCCATAAAATGCCAGAGTGAAAGGCCGATATTTGTAATTTCACAATAAATTTAAAAATTCAAAGTTGTTATGTTAATCTGCGAACGGATAATCAAGTTCACCGCGGAGTCCGAATATTCTTAACCGGGCGGGATTTTCGTTTATAGTTATAGCGTTAAAAATCAATGGCGGTCTGTTCACGGAAATTAAACCTTTTGCAGAATTTTCTTCCGCTTTTGAAAATCAGTTTCGGCAAAATCATTTAAAATCAGGATTCTTAATAAATTCAAAACTTTCCAGTCTTGTTTCGTAAATTCCCTGTAAGATCAATCTATTAAAAATAAAATACTTCCAAATGTAAAGTTTTGATTGCCTCTGCCGAAATATTATATATGCTTTGGTTTAA
>CAYXRA010000184.1:0-8748 GCA_964467525.1 uncultured Calditrichaceae bacterium | reverse complement strand
GCTCTGAGCAGGCAGAAAGATTCAAAAGTTAGGCTATTTTCGGACACTGAGTATTTGTCTTGCAAGTCTTAGCTTTTTTTGTAAAATTATATGTACAGATTGATAATAAAATAAAAGTATTCTGTATAGAGTACTTACATTAACACGGGGGCAATTGATGAGCGATAAATCAAAGTATATTAAGCCATTGAAAAATGGCCCGCTTCAGGTTAAAAATCTCGATAATTTCACCAATTCCAGAGATGAACCCATCGAAACCAAAGCATCCATGGCGCTATGCCGCTGCGGGGAATCAAACAATAAACCCTTCTGCGACGGCACCCATGCCAGTATCAACTTCACCGATGAAAAACATGAAGACCGGGTCCCCGATAAGAAAGAACACTACAAAGGGAAAAAAATTACCATTCACGATAACCGCGGGATATGTTCTCACGCCGGATATTGTACCGGCAATCTGCCAAACGTATTTAACGGATCGGCGGAGCCCTGGATCAATCCGGATAATGCCGATATCGAAGCGATTAAACGCATCATTCGTATGTGCCCTTCCGGTGCGCTCAGTTATACGGAAGAAGATGTTGAAGTAAACGAATATTACGATACAGCGGAAATTCATATATCAAAAAACGGACCATATTGCGTAAGAGGCGGCATTGAAATCAAGGATACGGATCCGGGGGATGAAGCAACCAGCGAACACTATACCCTGTGTCGTTGTGGTAAATCAACCAATAAACCGCGCTGCGACGGTTCGCATTGGTACGCCGGTTTCAAAGATGATGAGGCGCTCACTATATCGGCGGCAAACCGTAAATCAGGCAGACAAGAACCAAAATGGCATAAAATCGCAGAAGTTGATGAAATCAAAGATAACAGTACCAAGAAAATAAAAATATCATCGCAGCAGATATTATTATCAAAAGTGGATGGAAAATACGGAGCGGTAGACGGCATCTGTCCCCATCAGGGCGGACCGATTATTGACGCCAAACTGGAGGACGGCATCATTCGTTGTCCCTGGCATGGCCATCCTTTCCATCCCATAAGCGGAAAAGCATTAGCCAAAGATGCCGATTTAAAATCCTTTAAGGTAGAAGAACGCGAGGATGGCGTTTACATAAAGATAGGCGAATCCCAAAAATCAACCTGGACCGTAAGTCATGTGATCGCCGAAACTTTAGTAAATTGGGGCGTCCGCCATGTATTCGGCATGGTGGGCCATTCTAATCTGGGTATGGCCGAAGCGCTGCGCGTTCAGGAAGAAAAGGGAAAAATCAAATATATCGGCATCCGGCATGAAGGCGCAGCGGCGTTTGCCTGTTCCGGATATTCGAAAGCTTCGGGTAAACCTGCCGTTTGCTTTACCATAGCCGGTCCGGGCGCCACCAATCTTATTACCGGCCTGTGGGACGCCCACATTGATCGCACGCCGGCGCTGGCACTGACCGGTCAGGTGAATACACAGTTTCTGGGGCCGGGCTCGTTTCAGGAAATTGATCTGAAAGAGGCCTTCCAGACCGTCGCCCCTTTCAGTAAAGTTATGTTACAGGAAAGTAACCATGCCGAATTGACTTCGCTGGCCCTGAAGCATGCTGTTGTAAAACGCAATGTGTCACACCTTATTTTACCTGATGATATTCAGGTGCTGGACGCCGGTAATGAAGGCATCGGCAGTCCGGACGGCAGACTGACGGATATCCGCATTACCCCCCCGGAAGCCGCCGTTGATATGGCAATGTATCGCATATTCAAAGCAAAACGACCTGCTGTTATTGTCGGCTATGGCGCGCGCAACAATATGAAAGAAATCATCCGCTTTGCTGAAAATCTGAAAGCGCCTGTAATAACAACGTTTAAAGCGAAAGGTCAAATTTCCGACGAACACCCGCATGCGGCCGGGGTGCTTGGCAAAAGCGGAACCCCCGTTTCCGCATATTTTATGAATTCAGCGGATTTACTCATTGTCTTCGGCGCTTCATTTTCACAACATACCGGCATCGACAAGTCGAAACCGATCATTCAGGTTGATAACGAACAAATGGCGCTGGCAAAATTTCATTCGGTGGAAGAACCGATTTGGGGCGATGCCGGACTTACCGCCGATCTTTTCAATGAAAAGCTTTCCGGTCATTCAGCATCAGAAATAACAACCGATGAGATCGCTAAAAGAAAAGAGGCCTGGCGTGATGAGAAAAAACAAGGAGCCCTGGAGCATAATGAAAATGGCCTGAACTCACTATTCATTTTTAATTTGCTTTCCGAAATTTTACCGGCAGATGCCTGTATCAGTCTGGATGTGGGCAGTAACACCTATTCTTTCGGGCGTTATTTTGAATGTAAAAACCAGCGGGTCATTTTATCGGGGTACCTGGGATCCATTGGATTCGGTTTTCCCGCGGCGATGGGCGCCTATTTTGCGCTGAACGAAAAACCGGTTATCTCCATCAGCGGCGACGGCGGTTTCGGACAGTATATGGGCGAATTTAATACGGCGGTGCTGCACAAAATGAATATCACCCATATATTGCTTAATAACAACGAACTGGGCAAAATTTCCAAAGAGCAGCGGGATATTAAAATGCCGGAATGGAAAACGGAACTCAATAATCCCTCTTTTGCCGATTATGCCAATAATTGCGGCGGACTGGGAATCCGTGTTAATAAAAATGAAGAATTACAAAGTGCCGTTGAAAAGGCATTGGCCTATGACGGCCCCGCGCTTGTCGAAATTATTTCGGACCCATTACTAACCTGATATTATGAAATGATGGAATGCCGGATGATTGGATTGATGTGAAGCGTACAGCTTGATAAAAACTGAAAACATCAGTTCCCCCTTAGCAAAGGGGGTTAGCCCCGTAAGGGGTGCCTATGGCAGGGATTGTTTTTCCCGCGCTTAATCAATAGTGATTTTAAGTGCAATTAAACTTTTAACAATTCAGAACTTTTCCCGAAAATACGCCCTAACAAGCCCCGAAATTTTTAAATCTGCAACAGACCGCGGAGTCGGTAGCAGAATCGATGCCGCCATTATCCGATACCGATAGCGATAGCGACCCCGATAAAGATGCAGCTCAACTTTCTACGCTTACATTATAACAGGTTTCGAATTATCCCTTCTGCCCTTTTTGTCCCGTTTAATGATTGGCTATTTTCATTATCCCGACTTAAATTAGCGTCATGCCTGAAATCGGAAAAATCAATCGCCTCACCGTAAAACGGCTGAGCGAGCGCGGGGCCTGGCTGGAAGATGATGCCGGCAAGGGCGTTAACCTGCCCAAAAAATTTGTAACGAATGATCTGCGTCCGGGCACAGCCGTGGACGTCTTCATTTACACCGATAAAGCCGACCGCCTCACCGCGACCACCAAAATGCCGCCGGCTCAGCGCGACGAGTTTGCCTATCTGCAGGTGAAGGATACCACGCGTCACGGCGCCTTTCTGGACTGGGGTCCGGAAAAAGATCTGTTTGTTCCCTTTAAAGAACAGATGCCCAAAATGAGAAAAGGATTGTCCTACCTGGTTTATATCTATGTTGATGAAAAAACCGGCCGTCTGGTTGCCAGCAGCCGCATCCACCGATTTCTGCAAAGCGCATCTGCTGATCTGAAAAAGGGTGATCGCGTCAAACTGCTGATCTGGAAACCCAGCGCCCTGGGTATGAATGTGATCATCAACAACCGTTATGCGGGACTGATTTTTAAAGACGATCTGCACGCCGATCTGCAACCCGGCGACCGGGCAAACGGTTTCATCAAAAACATCCGTCCCGATAATAAAATCGACGTCGCGCTGCACAGGCCCGGTCCGGAGGCTATCGCCCCCAACGCCCAGCGCATCCTGCTTAAAGTCCGCCGGAACAACGGTTACCTGCCCCTGCACGACAAAAGCGATCCCGCTGAAATAAAGAAACAACTGCATGTCAGCAAAAAAGCCTTCAAAAAAGCGATCGGTATTTTATACAAGAAAAAATTAATCCGCATCGAAGACGACGGATTGTATCTGACAGACAAAGCAAAATGACGAAGGCCGGGGAATGGATTACTGGATTGATGGATTAGTGGAATAATGGAGAGGCGCACTGTTAAAACAGATATTGATTCCGGTTTGTTTTTGCTGAAAAAAATGATTAAAATGTTTTGTGTATTTCATGTTGAAGCTGACAGTAAATCAATACATAAATTGCATGGATAGAATAATACGTATCATGAAATATCCAAAAATAAAATCAGTAAAAGTTGTTTCAAATTATACCGTAGAAGTTTTGTTTGAGAACAACGTTAAAAAGATTTATGATTGCACTCACCTGCTAAAAGATGAAAATTTCAAACCACTATTAAATAAATCCTTTTTTAAGAATGTACAAGTTGATCGCTTTGGCTACGGTATTCTGTGGAATAATCAAATAGATCTTAGTGAATCGCAATTATGGAAAAATGGACAACCGGTATAAGTTCTTCAGCTTTTAATAAATTGAAACATTCAGTTAGGGTTTATACAAAATGTGGGTTGTTGTCAGATATTTTACTGTTTAGTCATGAATAGAATCAGGACTGATATAGCAAACACAAATTGACTCAGCGGCTCTTTATAGCCATAAAAAATAGACTCATGGTTCTCTTTCGTATTAAATTTATGGCATTGAAAGACCATACATGTTAGGATATTTGATGATGGCATTATTTAAAATACAAAAATCTGCCGTTATTTTCATATTTACACTTGTCCTCATTTCTTCTGTGCTTCCGCTCAGCTCAAATAAATCTAAATTGATTTCCCGGGAACAGGACGATCTTTTGAATCATTGGACCTTTATTAATGTAAATAACTGGATTTACTGGCAAAATTACGAGGGACGATCAGTAGCTATTAGCACTTGTAAATACCCCAAGAACACAGCAGGCGCCATCTATTCGGACGGATTAATCTGGCTCGGTTACAAACATTTGAATTCGGATTCAGTGAGGCATTTGAATCTGGGCGGTAATGCTTTAAGGGTAAACGCAACCCGGCCCGGCTGGATAATAAAAAACGATTCCTCGGGTCAGGGAATTAATCCGGTCTCGCTCGATGATCCGCGTGTTCGTATTTACAGAATTATGAAAGATCTTTCCACCGTTACCGTCGAGGATATGATCAATGAGGCGGCGATTTATCATAAGATCGATGCCGACAGCGTCGATATGAGACAGGCGGAAGCAATCTACAACAAATACATCACTGACTGGAAAGAATGGCCGGGAAACCTGGGCGCGCCCTACTATGATCGTAACCGCAACGGCCGCTGGGATCCCACAGTTGATGAACCCGGTATTCAGGACGCCGATCAGATAATCTGGTATACGATAAATGATCTGGATTCAGTCCGAACCCGCTCAAGCATTGATTCAAATCCTATGGGTCTCGAATTGCAATGCACTGTTTGGGCTTATAAATATCCCGAAATCTTCACCGGACAACTCATTTTCAAGCGTTACAGGTTAATCAATAAATCGAATTCCATAATCGATTCAATGTATATCGGTCAATTTGCGGATATTGACATTGGTTATCGTGGCAATGATTTTGCCGGCTGCGATACGGTGTGGCAGTATGGTTATTGCTATAACGCAGAACCAACAGATGAAGCGTATGCCCTCTATAATGAATTGCCGCCTGCGGTGGCATACTTCTGGCTTCAGGGTCCAATAGTCTATGCACCCGGGGCGCAGGCCATTCAGAATTTTAAACTATTAAATAATTACCGCAATTTAGGATTATCTTCCTTCGGTGTTATACCCCCTAATTTTGAATATCAGGATGTACCTTTTGTGTATCATACAAAACTATCATATTATAACTGGCTTCTTGGTTTCCGTCCCTGCTTTTCGGGTCAGAAACCTTATATTGTTGGCGCAGGGGAAGGAGCAGGACAGGTCACGAAATTTCCACTTTCCGGAAATCCCGTGACCCGGCAGGGCGATATTGATGGACATGGAAATAATTACAGTCCTGGTGAAAGGCAACTCCTAATGGCCTCGGGTCCTTTTAGTATTGCTCCCGGAGCTTCACAGGAAATTATTATTGCAATTATGGGTTCCAGGGGGGTTGATCCCTACGATAATCTGGCCCCGGTGAAGTATATTCAGCAAAGCGCCGGTATGATAAGCCAGATAAACCAGTCAATGATATCCTTCGTTGAACCTGAAGGCCCGTATGAATACAATATTCCGGAAATATTCGGAAAAAGAGATCAGTCCGTTTTGCGCGGTTATAGCGTCTCAAACAATTACCCTAATCCGTTTAATAGTTCTACAACCGTTAATTATAATGTCAATGAGGAAACAGACCTGAGCGCGGACATTTACAATCTTTTAGGGCAAAAGGTGCGTACGATAAAACTCGGTGTAAAAACAGCCGGGAGTTATAAATTCACCTGGAATGCCCGTGATGACGAGGGCGCCGTATTACCGTCCGGTTTATACATATTAAATGTTACGGACGGAAAAACAGATGATCTGCAAAAGTTAATTTTGATAAAATGATTGGCTATGCTTTGCTGCAATCAACAAAAAAGAATTTTGACAAAGACTTAATGCCACAAGTGGTCCTTTTTGGAAATCATTGAATTATTGAGGTTCAATGTCGTTTTGTGCGGGTATTATACATCATACGCGGCAGTATAAAAAGGAACCAATATTATATGAAGATTCTCATCCTGATCGGGGTCGGGGTCGCTATCGGAATCGGTATCGAAACAGAGAAACATCGAATAGACAAACCCATTACCCCGCCAACCACAGCATTCGGAACTCGCTCCCGGGTTTACCCACACAAAACGACATAGACCCAGAATTGAACTTACAAATCATATCTCCGGATTTTATTTAAGTAGCTTAAAAACGCCTCCGGAATATCCTAATTGCCTTGATTTTTGATACAAAGGCAATATAAATATTCAGCTTCCTCAGTTTGAATAAGGTCAAATGAGAAAGAAAAGTAGATTATTCGCAAAATCAAAACAGCTATCAGGGAATTTTCCAGCCCGGATTATTCATAAACTTCTCACGCAAAAATGCCAAGGCATAAAGAATTAATAACTTATGAAAGTCATAGCAAAAAACTTGGTTTTCAATTGATAATGAATATTTATTATTACTTTTAAGTTTGTCAACACGTTGGGTTATTTGCGGCTTTACGTGATGAATTTTTAAGTTTATATATAAAATAAATAAGCGCTTTTATAAATAATCACCTCATTTGTCAGTCATTGCCCCGAAAGAGACCGCTTGCAAGGCGAACGCGCGAAGCGTGCATGACAATCTTACTCATAGATGAGAAGTTTACTTCGTTTCATTCAAAAAACATAATCGATAGATGAAAATTACAGCGGTAGTTCCGGGTAATTACTCGTCACTGGTGATGACCGCGGTACCGTATGCCAGTATCTCAGCAGCGCTGCTCATAATATAAGAGGTGGAAAAGCGCACGTTAAGCACGGCATTCGCACCCAATTCCTGTGCCGATTCGATCATCCTGTCGATGGCCTGTTCGCGCGATTCAGCCATTAATTTGGTGTACTCCTCAATTTCACCGCCGATTATATTTTTTAATCCGGCAAGAATATCGCGCCCCACATTACGCGCCCGAATCGTGTTCCCTTCAACAATACCGACAATCTTTTCTACCTTTTTACCCGGAATATCCGGTGAAGTGGTAATTATCATCGCTTGATGCTCCTGTATTTGTCAACTTTCCTGATCATTAGTTTTTCCCTGAGTACCGATACAAACAGAATTACAAATCCAACACTGCCGGCAGCCACACCGATTTTCAATATAAGCGGTTCGGCGGGATTAAAGAAAAATTCCTCAAAAAGCATATATCCGGCATAGATAAGCAATATAATTGCACCGATTGAAAAGAATATCCATCCGATACCCCGTTCAATTTTATTGTATACGTGACTCCAGTATTCATCCCAAAAAATTTCGGGTAATTGCTTGAACTTCATCTCTGAAGTCTCCTTTTTTAATCCACTGAATTTTTCAAACTCTTCCCTGCAAATCGGGCATTCTGACAGATGGGCCTGAACAAGGGTGCGTTGTTTTTCATCCAGTTCATTATCCACAAATCCCATCAGCAGCGGTTTAATTTCTGCACAGTTAATGCGGAGGTTATTCATAATAATCCTCCAGCTTTGTTACCAGTTTTTTTCTGGCGTAGTACAAACGGGACATTACGCTGCCCATGGGAATTTCCAGAATTTCCGAAATTTCCTGATAAGATAATTCATTGAATTCTTTTAAAATGATTATTTCCCTGTCTTTATCCTTTAATTGATTTAACGCCTTCCAGATGGCTGCGCTGCGTTCCGATCTTTCAAATATTTCCTCAGGATTTTCGACTCCCGCAGCCAGATACTGCTCTCTGCTGTCCGAATCCATTTCATCGACGATTTTCCGATGCTTTCTTTTTTGTTTCACAAAATTGATACACAGATTTTGTAATATCTTATAAAACCAGGTGTAAAAATTCTTTGAAAGATCGAATCGCCTCAGGGCGCGATAGGCGCGAACAAATGCTTCCTGAGAAAGATCGAGCGCATCATCACGATTTCTTGTATAAAGCAAAGCAGAATAAAAAGCGCGCACTTTATATTTTTCTACCAGTAACTTATACGCTTCCCCGTCCCCTGCCAAACAGTTCGCTATTGCCTCCCGCTCATCATCCATATCGTTTCCGTATTTACAAATTGGATTTGAT
>CAYXRA010000183.1:2522-8802 GCA_964467525.1 uncultured Calditrichaceae bacterium | reverse complement strand
GGTCATTGTATCCGCTCTGCGCAAAATCGTAATCGATTCATCAGAAATATTTAATTGGCCGGCCAGTTTTTTTAATTGCCCTTGTACCTTTTCGTAGTTTGATTGGTTATAATCTGTTTTTTCATCAATCGTCTCAACGGCGTCTCCGTCGATGAACGGTGCGGCCGCGCCAACCTGTTTGCTTACGGTATCGATCTGCTGCGTTTCAACCAACTGTACCTGCTGCTGGTAGAATATATAAGCGACGCCGATGATCAGGATAAGAATTACGGGTAAAATCACGGTCAGATATCGTTTATATATGCTTGCACTGGTTTCTTTCATGATATCCTCTAATTAAAGTCGGTACTTACTTATTTCATTTGCCGTGCCCAGGGCGTCGGTATCAAGCAAATAAATGCGTTTACCCTTTTCCACATCAACATAACCGTTTAGATAGTTGACAAATTGCGGCGGCATTTCACGGGAGGGGATTTGTATTTTTTCCATATCAATTTTGATAACATCCAGCACTTTATCCACGACGACGCCGACCTCGAAATTTTTGAGTTTGATAATAACAATGTAACTTTTGTCAGTTGCAGTTTCAGATTCAGATGCCGTTTCCATGCCGAATAGTTTCCTGAGGTCGACGATGGAATAAATCGTTCCCAGCCGGTTGAAAATACCCAGAATACTCTCGTGCACATTCGGTACGCGGGTAATCTGCGGCATCTGAATCACTTCGCGCACGCTGTCAATTTCAACGCCGAAATATTTATCTGATATACATAGAATGGAATAACGGTTGTCAGCCGTTTTGTGGACGTCCGCGCTGTTCAATCAGCCTCCCGATCATTTTTCCGGTTCAAATGTTCTGCAAAGATTTATTTATTTCGGTCTCACAAAAAAATAATCAATCGCCGTTACGATTTATTAACTAATTTCTTTATTTGCTCGACCAGCTCTTCGTCTTTGAATGGCTTCGGTAAAAAGGCGTTGGCGCCTTCGTTTTTGGCCGTTTCGACCATTTGCGGCGAATCTTTTCCTGAAAGCATGATTACCGGAATTCCCCTGGAAGCTTTAATGGTTTTCAGGATATCGATGCCGCTGATATCCGGCAGCATCAAATCGAGAATGACCAGACTCGGATTGATCTTATCGATCATCGACAAACCCTCTTTACCGCTTACCGCGGTTTCTATCCGGAAATCTTCATCTTCGAGGGCGATCTCAACCATTTTTCTGATGACGATACTGTCATCAATAACCAGGATGGTATTGCCATCAGCCTCTTCCACATCGGTTGTTTTCAGCTCAACTGCTTCATCCTGTTCCGCCTCTTCCTCTTCAGGGGTGTCCTCGGCAAAATCAACATCCAATCCGGTTTCTACTTCTTCGGCTGTTTCTTCTTCGGTAATTTTAATATCCAGCTCTTCATCCTCGATGGTCTCCGCTTCCGCGGCAGCCTTTTCTTCGGAGGGTGCTTCTTCAGGCTCCTCCGGCTTTTCGGGAACAGGTTCTTCCTCTGCCGGTGCAGCTTCCTTCTCAGCTTCTTTTTCCGGTTCAGCTTCGGCAACTATTTCTTCCACGGCCGGCTGCGCTTCTTTTTCGGTTTCCGGGATTTCGTCAGGCTTCGGCGCCTTCTTTTCATCACTTTCGGTATCTTCCGGTATAACCTCCGCTTCAGCCGCTTCTTCAGGCTCAGGTTGCGCTTTTTCCGCTTCTGCTTCCTGATCCTTTTTGTCCGTTTCCGGCTCTATTGTTTCGATAAGTCCGGCGCTGATCAGCGATTGCACGGCCAGATCGACCTCTGCATGATCCGCATCCATGATCTCCGCTAATTTGGGTGCGGTATCTTCATCTTCGATAAGAAAAAGCACTTTCCATGCCATGTAGGGTAGTTTGGCGGCATGGATCTTTTCATCGATATTCCTAATGCGTTTATAGCTTTGTTCCACCTTTCTATCCTTTCATTTCAACTTTATATGCATCAAATTATTTAATTATTTCCTCGGCCAATTTAAAGTAAGTAATTGCACCGGGTGAGGACATATCAACCAGAGCGACAGGCTTGCCATGCGCCGGCGCCTCCGCTACTTTGGAATTTCTTGGAATTATGGTCTTAAAGATAAGGTCTTTAAAGCTGGACTGCAACTCATCAAGGATTTCCTTGCTCTTTTTCAGACGTCTGTCAAACATGGTTACCAGAATCCCGCTAAAGGTTAGCCGTGGATTATACTTTTTACCAATCGCTTTAATGGTACGCAAAAACTTACCCAGGGCGCGGATCGAATAATATTCCGACTGCACCGGAATAATAATCGAATCGCCGGCCACGAGTGCATTCACCGTAATGCTGCCCAAGCTGGGCGGACAATCCAAAAGAATATAATCGTACATATCTTTTAACGGCTTCAGAATACTCTTTAATATGGACTCATCAAGGGCATGCGTAAAAAGCTCGATTTCCTTTTCTTCACTGCCGACATTCGACGGTACAATTTCCAGATTGTCCAGCCCGATATCGGTTATTG
This sequence comes from uncultured Calditrichaceae bacterium, assembly GCA_964467525.1. Classification (GTDB taxonomy): domain Bacteria; phylum Calditrichota; class Calditrichia; order Calditrichales; family Calditrichaceae; genus CAYXRA01. The sequence continues at coordinate 6,286 of CAYXRA010000183.1, read as the reverse complement.
CCGCAGCCAGCGGCACTTTTTTAACAACCACATCATAAAATCCATATTCTATTTTCAGCTCATTGAGATGAAAACTGGCGCCGATACTGCCCTGGGGATCCAGATCGACAATTAAAGTTTTTTTTCCCAATATCGCCAGGCTTGCGCCTAAATTGACCGCTGTCGTCGTTTTGCCAACTCCTCCCTTTTGACTGGCAATAACAATAATTTCACACATTAACTATTCGGATTTCCTATTTGTATTTTCTTAAGAATCTGTTCTTCACTTTACGCCGTTAATACCTGATTATCAGAATTTTAAATTTACTCCTTCAATACATGCATCAGATTTCGGATTAGGTTCGCGCAATCAAATTATTTGCAATATTTAATCGGCATTTTTCCATATAACTAAAGCATACCTTTAAATTACGCTACCGGATGTAATTTAGCATCATAATGTGTAAAGTATCAAATTTCGTAAAAATGTTTTATTTTCCGCAAGATAATTGTATGAAAAGATTGCGTACCCTCCTGTGCTTAATTTTGAAACATAGTTAATGCGCTGACTAACAGCCGCTTCATCCTGATTATAGGTAGAAATGCCGATAATCAGGCGTTTCTGATCGTTGGCTTTAAGCGCTTCGCTTACATTATTTTTAAATAACGCAAAATCGGTCTGGTAATTCATCAGCAGTACACGATCGCATAAGTCTTTTTTTAGCCATGATCCCCAGTCCTGAAAATATTTTTGCCGGGCGATGTCCGGATCCGGTTTAACTGCTACAGACAGAACTACATTTTCGTCCAGCATGCGGATATGATCCCGGATTTCCGTCAGACATCGGGCAATATTATCACGCAGAAAATTTTTATACAAGTCATCAACGTACATATATGAACGCAGACCGCGCTCACTGATAAATTTATTCTGATTCAGGTAAAACTTTGCGGGATCGACATAATACCGCAAAAGAAATGCCGTGCGCCCGGCCGGTGAAAAGGAATAATTCAGTTCCGGATAACGCAAATAGTCAAGATGGATGCCGTCCACATTGTATTTTTCGATGAGTTCCTTAATCAGCAGGTTAATCTGATTAATATTTTGCCTGTTCAGCGGATCGACAAAATAACCTTCAATGCCGGCGGATTTTAATTCGCCGTAACCGGGAATCTGATCCTGTCCGGGTTTGCGCACCAGTGCATCTTCCGCAAGATAAAATAAATGTTGCTCCGAATCCGGTGCAGCCGATCCGGACCAGATATAGAGGACGTTGATCCAGGCATGCACGCGCAGCCCCCGTGTTTTTGCTTTGCGGATCAGGTTTTGTAAAACGCCGTCTCCGTTAACCTGACCGGCGTGCTGCATGGTTTGCCGGGAGTTGTAATAGACGTGCCCGAGAGCGCGTACCTGTACATAGAGATCGGTAATATCTAATTGATCCGCCGTTTGCAGAATATTATCAACTTCATCAGCCGATTGCAGGGCATAGCGCACCACCCACAATCCGGTATGATTGCGGGCATATCCGAAGTTTAAAATTATGAGCAGGAGGATAAAATAAACGCGCCACACAGTAAGTCTATCCCTATATTTAATAAAATTAAATATATAGCACCTAATGAGTCAATGCAAGTGAATAATTAAGATGAAGCAGTTCCTGTTCATTGCAGGATTGAATTATAAATTAATGTATAAATGTATGATGCGATTTGTAAATCCGCATTTTAAGGGAGCATGATATTATTTTTGTTTGAGCTGGTAAATTTGAATTATAGAAATTGAATCCCTTCAGGATTCACTGAGAATTGGTAAATTGATTACTTGGGGTTGCGCTGGCGCTTACCCCGGGTTATTTCTATTTAACTGTTTTGCGGTATCATTTTAAATCATTTATCGTTCTTCGATGCGCGCTTTTCCCTTGAGTCGATCCACATATGCGGCCAGGGCGTCATCCCTTTTTTCGTCTTTGAGTCGCCTGATTATTTGTGATTTTACCGATTCGAAATCGATTTTTTGCGGCGCCTTGCGGTCGTACAGTTTGGCGATGTGATAGCCGTAAGGCGATAAAATAATATCACTGACCTGGTTGATCTTCAGATTGAATACAGCTTCTTCGAATTCCGGGACCATTTGTCCGCGGTGGAAATAACCGACATCACCGCCTTTTTCCGGATAATCCGATTCGGAAGCAGCCAGGGCTTCGAAAGATGCGCCCTGATCCAGTTTTTGTTTTATCTTCTTAATTTCCTGATAGGCACAGGGTTTGTTCTGCTGATGATTGACATATTTGACGATGTGCGCGGCGCGCACCGTTTCGGGCATTTCAAATAATCCGGGATTTTCCTCATAATACTTCAGCGCCTCTGCCCCGGTCGGTTCAGGGATATCCCGGCAGACAGCATCGACCAGACGCTGCAGGCGCAGTTTTTTCTCCAGTTCGCTTTTTATTAATTCCGGATCGGACTGCGTTTCGGCGGCGGTATTTTCCTGCATGTATTCCTGAAAAGTCTTCTCAAGTTCATCCCCGGGCACTTTGTACTTATCGTCAGCGGCGGCCTCCGTAAACAGCACCCGTTCGATAACATTTTCGCGCGCCCAGTCCTTGAGCTGCTGTTCGCGCTCTTTCTCCGGCATATCGGCGAAGGTTTTCTCATACTGCGGGCGCAGCATGGCGATTTCCGCTGCTATCTGATTTTCATCGATCCGTTTATCATTCACATAAAGTGCCATGAAATTCCTATGGAGTTCGTATTGACGTTTTCCGCTCTACTCAATCAGCATTACGGCGCAGGCAACGACCGTTGTCCAGATACCGTCTTTATGTCCGCGGGCGGTCTGGGCGATACTGCGGCTGGTGAACTGGCGCGTCTTGTCGGCAACGTACAATTGTTTGCGCTCATCCCAGGCTTTATCGGGATCGAGTTCCATGCCCAGCGTGGAGGCCAGCATGGTCGCCGCCAGGTCCTCGGCAAAATCGGATGCTTTTTTATGGGTTTCGCCAAAGCCGTGATGCTCGCTGATGTAGCCGTACTGTTTCTTATCCTTGGGCTGGGCCAGACCGATCGCCGCGCCGACCAGACGATTGGGTTCGTTGGTATCCGCCTTGGCCATCACGACAAAGGTAATTTGTCCCGGCTCGAGCAATTTGATCCCGGCATCCTTGGAAATAATTTTACATTCCGGCGGAAAGATGCTGGATACGTTAACCAGGTTGCACTGTTCGATGCCGGCGCTGCGCAGGGCCAGCTCAAAGCTTTGCAGTTTATTGCGGTGATAACCGACGCCTTTGGTAAAAAACATCTTTCTGGGGATAATTTTATTCATTCTTGCTCTCCAAATACCTCACGTTTAAATCAAATAATTTTATCTCTTATACAATCTTATTTTATTTTTTCAAAGCGCTGAAGTTAACAAAAAATTGTTAAAAGATAAAGTGCCCGAAATTTATTTCAGACAATGCTTATTACCTTGTCCGGAGGCAATGAAATTTAAAACCGGTCCGCCTCGTTCATATATTGCAAAACAACCTGTCTAAAATTTGACTTTTTCAAAAAGTCACAACCGGGAGTATAACCATGAAGCGAATAAATTTATTTGTAATTGTTTTTTTATTACTCAGTACCACCAGCCTGTTCAGCCAGTACGAGCTGCAGGCGGCTTTTAAAAATTTATCCTTTACGCGGCCTGTGGATCTGCAGCATGCCGGCGACGGCACGGACCGCATTTTCGTTGTCGAACAGCAGGGCAATATTTATGTTTTTCCCAATGATTCCAATACCAC
>CAYXRA010000183.1:0-2422 GCA_964467525.1 uncultured Calditrichaceae bacterium | reverse complement strand
GACGGCGGCGGCGCCGGAGACGACCACGGCGAAATCGGTAATGGTCAGGACCGGACTACGCTTCTGGGCAGTCTGCTGCGCATCGATGTTGATCAGCAGGACAGCGGACTGAATTATGCCATTCCACCGGATAATCCATTCGCCGGCAACAATGAGGGCTGGCGCGAGGAAATCTACGCCTACGGTCTGCGCAATGCCTGGCGTTTCAGTATTGATTTTGAGAGCGGTCAACTGTGGGCCGGCGATGTCGGTCAATACGACTATGAAGAAGTGGATATCATCGAAAAGGGCGGTAACTACGGCTGGCGCATCATGGAAGGTTTCCACTGCTACGATCCGCCGGCCGGCTGTGATACCAGCGGACTGGAACTGCCGGTCTGGGAATACGATCATTCGGTGGGACAATCGATAACCGGCGGATATGTCTATCGCGGCGCCAATGTGCCGGAACTGGAAGGTAAATATATTTATGCCGATTATGTGCAGGGGCAAATCTGGTCGCTGGTTGCCGATCAAAGTGATACCATCAATACGCTGTTAAACGACACCGGTCACAGCATTTCTTCTTTCGGGACGGATCAGCATGACGAATTGTACATTTGCACGTTCAACGGCGATGATTCGAAAATTTACGAATTCGAACCGACGGTGACTTCCGTATTGCAGGGCAAAAATGATAATCTGCCGCAGAAATTTCAACTCGGCCAGAACTACCCGAATCCCTTCAATGGTGCAACAAAAATACCATACCGCATTACAGGCGACGCCGATGTGCAGTTGAATATATATGATCTCGCAGGCAATCTTGTTCGCAGTCTGGTCAATAAAAAACACAGACCGGGTGTCTATGAAGCAATCTGGGAAGATCAGGACATCAGCTCCGGCACGTATTTCTACCGGCTGATTGTCAACCGGAAGATTATGGCGGACAGGCAAATGACTTACCTTAAATGATATGAGTCTGTGACATTGATTTTTTTAAAACATGGTGCCGCGCTCTCATCGGTATCGGGGTCTATGCCGCCTTTGTCCGATACCGATGCCGATAGCGACCGCGATCCCGAAGGTTAAGAAATAAGATTCTCATTTCAATAATTGCTTTAACTCCCGGCGCGCGGGGTATTCAGGTATTCCTCTCAATTTCAAAATTTCATTGCTTATTAAAAATCAGCGAATTAAGTTTTACATGATCCAATTGCGGATTCCGGATTCGATTTTCCAAGGAAACATAATCTTGTTGATGAACTGATCGATTGGATTGAAAAAAGTCAGGATGCCGAAGGAAGATTCAAACCCACGTCGATGTTCATGCCCTACAAAGGCCGGGATTTCGCCAACAAAAAAGAGCCTTCGCCGTGGATAACATTTCTCTGCTGCCGTATTTTAAAACGCTGCTACGGATAAGCTAAGGATAGAGCAGACCATTACCGCCCCGAAGGCATGCGCCGGGAAGCTAATTTATTCAATGCCATGTTAGATATTTTTTACCAAATGCAAAAAGCCAAATCCGGTTATGGCGATGTTCAGCACAAAAGAAAGAACGGACAGGGGAAAAATTATCCGCGGGGCCAGCGGATTGCGCATGCTATGCCGGTACTGGGACACGGCAAACCAGAGTCCGAAAAGGCCCATGACCAGCATCGGGCCATAAAATGCCTCTAACTTCAGCAACACCCATAACCAGGCGACCGGCGTCAGCACAAAGTACAGAATCCATAATTCACGCTGCCAGGGTTTACGGCGGCTGACCATGTTCTTCAGTTTAATCTCGGTCACCCAGATCAGATTGAGAATAAACAAAACGGTAAACAAATAAAACGGCAATTCTTTCATCATAACATTACCCCGGTGGACCGGCGGCGCCCGTTACTGACTTAATAATTCACGCCCAAAAAGGCGATACTTTTTTTTAAATCTGTTATGGTACATGCGACAATTGCAGATAAACGAATCATCTGCTTCTATTTGCAATCAGCGCCATCCGCCTGCATCCTGAGAGTACAATGAATGTACAACAAAAAACGTACAGGAAAAATTCGAAAACTTCACAGGTTTCAAAGGGCAGGCTGTTCAGCCGGGTTGATTTTACTGTGGCTGGATTATAAATATCATTTTATGATCGGTGAGAATAAAAAGGGTCTATGTCGTTTTGTGTGGGTAAACCCGAAAGCGACTTCCGAATGCTGTGGTTGGCGGGGTAATGGGTTTGTCTATTCGATGTTTCTCTGTTTCGATACCGATTCCGATAGCGACCCCGACCCCGATCAGGATGAGAATCTTCATATAATATTGGTCCCTACCAGGGCTCGCGGATGAATGCAGTATTTATGATGATAGATTCGAGGCTTATTCGTAATAAGGGATTTCTTTTTTTGTCTGTTTCGTGATTTGGTGTTCTTGTGACCTTGTTACCTGTGACCTT
>CAYXRA010000182.1:0-8860 GCA_964467525.1 uncultured Calditrichaceae bacterium | reverse complement strand
AATTGAAAACTAAGTTTTTTGCGATGACTTTCATAAGTTATTAATTATTTGTGCTTTATCCCGAGGGGATCCCTTTGGGAGCGTCTTTGCTTAAGACGTTTATGAATGATCCGGGATGCATCATTTTTTCTTGGACTTAATTTCTTCCAAAACCTGATTGGTCAGCCTTTTAATATCTTCATCGGACAAGTTTCCGGATTGCGGATTTTTCGATTCGGTTGCGGTATCTGCACGGCAGGCACTGATTTTACCGGGGATATTCATTTTTTGCCGCAGATCCAGAAGCCGGTCGGCTTCATGCCGGGGCAGGACATTAACGCCGCCTAATTGGCGGGCCAGTGAAATGATCTTTGCGGTGTGTTCCAAAGTTTCCAGTTTGAAATAGGCGTTGATCAGATCAGTGCCAAGGGTCAATGCCCCGTGGTTCTCCAGTAAAACCGCATCAGAATTCTGAATATGCGGGCGGATAGCCTTAGGGATTTCTTCCGTTGACGGGAGACCGTAAGCGGCTGTCGGCACGGCGCCCAGAACAATAATCGCTTCCGGCAGTACACACTGATCGAGCGCAACACCGGCCACCGCAAAACTGGTGCAATAGGGCGGGTGGGCATGCACAACGGCATTTATATCCGGTCGCGAACGGTATATTTCGAGGTGCATTTTAACCTCACTGGAAGGCTGGTACTTTTTATTTTGTGACAGTATTTTACCGTTAAAGTCCACTTTTAAAATCATGTCGGCATCCATGAATCCTTTGCTCACACCGGTCGGTGTGGTTAAGATTTCCCGGTCATTCAGTTTAATGCTGATGTTGCCGTCGTTGGCAGCAACAAATCCCCGCTGCCAGATACGCTGTCCAATTTCCACAATCTGTTTTTTTAACTGCCATTCGGTACTTTGCATTATCTTTTGCTCTTCGTTTTAATCCGTTAAATATCCCTGTAATCAATATGATCGACAATGGCCACGATTAGTGTGCGTATCGGGGCCAGATCGAGTTTAAAAACTTCTTTCGCCACGCCGGGGGCGCCGCCGCAAACGACGATGTCTCCAGGACCCGCGGAAACATAATCCATCGCCAGCCATTCCGGACCTTCTTCCGTACCATCAGGCAGAATAGGCTGCACGACAAAAACCCGCTTATTCTTGTAAGCGGGGTGTTTTTCAGTGGCAATGACACGCTTTTTTACTTTAGCCAGATACAATCCGGTTTTCCTCCTCTAAGCCAGCGTATCCACAAGTTCCACAACGCAGGCATTCACCGGGGCAAATCCGCTGTCAAAAGCCTGCGTGGCATCGGTGTTGGTTACGTACACAACCAGGTCGCCCGGTGCGGCAATGTTATGGGGATCGGCGACAACCAATGCCTTATCCGTCTCTCTGCCATCCGAATCCATCGGTTGAACAAGATAGAGACGACAGCCTTTCAGCTCCGGCGTTTTTCGCGTTGCCCACAGATTCCCGATTACTTTACCTAATTTCATACGCTTTACTGTGCTCCGCGCTCACCGGGTAATCTGCACTTCATCAATAATGGCCATGATTACTGCATCGATGGGCGCATCTTTCGTGTACTCGGTCATGCGTGCCGATGAGCCGTAAGAGATGAGCACAAAATTACCTTCGCCGGCCTGCACGGTATCTACGGCGACATGATAGGTATTTAAAGGTTTGCCCTTATGGTCGACTTCCTTACATAACAGCAATTTTTTCCCTTGCAGATTTTCATCCTTCTGGGTGGCTACCACGGTGCCTATAACTTTTGCAAAAATCATTGCCGCCCCGCCCTATTTATTACTCTCTTTTTCGTAAATAATTTTGCCCGGTGCCGTCACCGAGTCAATAATGCCCACTATGGTGTTGTCCGTGCAGACACCTTTGGTCATTTTGGTCATCCTTGCCGAAGACGATGAGCACAACAAGACAATATCGCCGCGGCCGGCGCTTACGGTATCAATGCAGGCTGCTGTTTTTTTTGTTGCCTGCATCGCTTCATCAAGATAACGGACCACCATAATTTTTAAACCGTGGGTACGGCCTTCCTTTCTTGTGGCGATAACCTGTCCGATAACTTCAGCAAATTGCATGTGTCCGCCGAAAATGAGATGATATACCTACAATTAATTAAAAATCCGTTACAATGACTGCACTTATATTTTCAACTGATGCACAATTAAATAAAGTATTACATGAAGTTCAACTAAAATTTAAAGTTTTATGGCCTGTCCGCCTCTTTTTTCCCTTCGGATAAATTTTAACAATAATATTCTACTGAATTGCTCAAAAACCATTTCTATCCTCTATACATTTGGCAGACTATTGTTCAGACTGGCAGACTAAAATTCTCAAAACTTATACGCCACATTGACCTACCCGTCCGCACATATGTCAGACTCAAAAACACTGTTTTAATTTTTAACAAAACCTAACATTACTTAAGTGTATAATAATTCGTAGTTTATACTCATATCAAATTGTTTGGCACAGTTGTTGTATAATAAAAGGGCAAATGAAAATGAAATTGAAGATTATGTAAAATGTCGAATGGTAAACAAAATACAAAACATAAATAAACAGGAGGTACAATCATGTTAGTTAAATATCGTCCTAATTACAGCACAGGTCTCGGACTTTTTGATCGTGCTTTTGATGATATGTTCGGTTTAAGCGGCTCCATGCGTCAGAATGGTTTCAATATCGTTCCGGCTGTGAATATTGAAGAGAACGAAAATGAATACCGGCTGTCCGCCGAGTTGCCGGGTCTCAGTAAAGATGACATCAATATTGAGTACCGTGACAACACCCTGACAATCAGTGGTGAAAAGAAGTCGGAACGTGAAGATAAAAAGAACAATTACCATCTCTACGAACGTAGTTACGGCAAATTTCACCGCGCGTTCGAAATTGATGGTGTAAATGGTGACAAAATAAGTGCCGAATATAAAAACGGCGTACTTGACATCGCCATACCTAAGGCTGAAGAATCCAAACCGAAACAGATCGAAGTAAAGGTTAAATAACTTTTATTCTTATTTGAACAAAATGGCGGGACAATGTTCCGCCATTTTTGTTTTAAATCCTTTTCCGGCCACATCATAAATAATGATTCTAATCTTTTCTGCAAAAATATTACGCAAAATAAGCCCGTTCTATTTGCCTTCTGCGCCGTATAAAAAAATGGATTATATCATTTCGAAATCTAATCCTGTTTAAGGCGGTATCACATTGGGGCTACAGAAGCACCCGTAAAGATTAACTACGTGGATGATATTTCCTGTATTCTTCCTGCAAAAAACTGCGGTCGAGGTGGGTGTAAATCTGGGTGGTGCTGATATCGGCGTGACCAAGCATTTCCTGAACCGCGCGCAAATCGGCGCCGTTTTCCAGCAAATGGGTGGCGAAGGAGTGGCGGAAGGTGTGCGGATGTATTTCTTTCTTAATATCCAATTCACGCAAAATGGCATTTAAAGTTTTCCAGAAGCCCATCCGACTCATTGCTGTTCCACGGCTGTTCAGGAAAAGAACATTCTCCGACCTTCTGAAGCGATCCAGATAGGGGCGTGAACGGTCCAGATAGGTTTTTATCCATGTCAGAGCGCCGTCGGAAATCGGTGTCAGACGTTCCTTACGGCCTTTTCCGAAAACGCGCAATATGTTTTGCTCAAAATAGACACTTGAGACCTGCAGACCAAGTAATTCGGATATGCGCAGGCCTGAAGCGTAGATTGTTTCCAACATGGTCCGGTTGCGCAATCCCAGAGTCGATTCCGTATCCGGTACAGCGCAGATTTTTGTGATTTCATCAAAACTCAGAATACTAGGCAGCCGGCGACTGCTTTTGGGCCGGTCAACATTGACGGTGGGATCATCCCTGGCATATTTTTCTCCGATCATAAAATTATAAAAAGCGCTGATTGATGAGATATTACGAGCCAGCGTGGCGGGCGATAAGCCCAGCAGGGATAAACCTTCGATTAACTGACTTACATGTTTAGAGCTGGCTTCCCGAGGTGATTTGAGACCTTTATTTTCCAGATAATCTAAAAAGCGTTTAACATCGCGGGTGTAAGCATCAATTGAATTGCCGGTCAAATTCTGCTCGATGCGCAGATACCCGCGAAACTGTCGAAGCAGACGTTCATGCTTCATTTTCCGGATTTTTCCAGCAACGGTTCGGTTAGCGAAAGGGCAATTCCCGAAAGCATCACTTCCGGTGCGAGGTTTTCAAAATCGCCGGAAAGCAGGTTTGCATCCACATTGGTAAAACAGGAACAGGCCGCCTGCTTTTCAATGACGACACCGGAGAGGCGTCCCTCGTGTTCACCGAAAAAAGTAACCTCACCTAGAAAATCGCTGGCCACGTATCCCGTACAAAAATGCAGTTGTATGTGTGAATTGGTTGTAAACACCGAAACCAGATTACCTTTTTTATCACCGATCTGAATCCCGGGGTAGATTTCGATAGTTAATTTTCTGCCCTGCTCATTGTTGAGCAGCACGGCCCGGTACTGATCACCGCGTTTGGAAAATCTGGTTTCCAATACTTTTTCAATTTCTGCAAATACTTTGCCTGTAAACTTTAATTTCATTCCATGCTCCATATTAAAATCACGGGAATTTACGCAAAAGTTGCCATTAAGTTATCAATTTTCAGCGCGGATTTCATCCAAAAAGGTTCGCCATATTCGCAGCCGATTTGACGCCCGTAATATTGGGCCCGCGCTTTAATATATTCCATGAATCCTTTGCTGCTGATAAAAGTCTCGGGTTCATCTGATCGGGGATCATAAAACTGGCTTTTGAATGCGGCAATCGCCTGCATTTTTGCTTCAATTTCCGCGCTGATGTCTACTATCAGACGAACATTTTCAACCCGGTTGAAATAATAATAAATCAGATTCGGAGGGCGATAAGCTGAGGTTTCGGTTTCAATTTTCACCAGCCCGGCATAAAAACAGGCCTGTTCTATCAGAACAGATGCATTTTCATGATCCGGATGACGATCGCTGAAATATGGTAAAAGCACAATTTTCGGTTGGTAACGGCGAATATATTCGATCAAAATTTTTCTGTTTTCAGCCGTGTTACTAATATCACCGTCAGGTATACCGGCGTTATGCCTGACCGCAACTTTCATTAATTTTGCGGCGGCTTCGGCTTCTTTAAAACGCAATTCGGGATTTCCACGCGTACCCAGCTCGCCGGCGGTCAGATCGATAATCCCGGCCTGATATCCCTGCCTGATACATTTTATCAGCGTACCGCTGCAGGAAAGCTCCACATCATCGGGATGGGCGCCGAAGGCTAAAATATCTAATTGCATTTTGCTTAACCTAATGCCTGATTTATCAATTGCTTGACTGTTTATCTGCTTGCTGATAACTTAGCAAATTCTGACAGAGCGGTCAAATGATAAACGCGGCAAAGAATAATCATTAAGGCAGGAATAGCACTCTGCTTAAGTGTATACAAAAGTAATTTTCGCGGCGGATTAAAACTACATTTTATCAGACAACCCGGTCCAGCGCATTCAGTCTTTTTATTATACCTTTTATAAGCTGATTGTTTTTATGATGTTGAGAACACTGCTTGAGATAGGCAATCGATTTTTGAACATCACAATAGAGATAAAGCATTCCCAGGATCAACGCATCATCAGGGGCTGCATCGGTTATCGATGTCTTCTTTTCCAGTTCCGGGATTATTTCATAACAGGGGCAGTCATCCCAATAGGGATCGGTATCAATAATAATCTGCGGATTTTTTTTGACGAGTTCATAAAAATAGTGCAGGGCTTTTTCTATTTGACCGACTTGAATATAACAGATGACCAACTTTTTTTTGATTTGATCGGCAGGTTTACCGACCGTAAGCGCTTTTTCAAGATGAACGGCGGCCTTGTCAAACTGACGGGTGATAAAATAATGATTTCCTAACATTTCAGACATATGAACACCTCTGCCGGAATAAAGGCAAAATACATGCCAAAATACAGCAACGGCGATACAGGATAAGACAAATGAAATTTTTAACAAAGTGTTTCACAGTTGAAACATAATCATCTGCAATTATATAATAATATTTAAGATAACCTAAATATTTAAATAATGAAACAATTTGTTTAATATGAAACGCCCTACTCTGGTCTCGTAACTTTTTCAAGAATTAATTAAAGGACTTTACCAACTTACGCAACAATTTTATTCACTTATTAACATGAAAATATTTTCGCCGGGTTATTCGATGCATTATGGTTAAATGTTGATACTAAAGATCGTCCGAAACAATACTTTCGGACGCTATTATTTATAAGAAATAATGCGCGTGCCTAAACAAAATTACAAAAGTTCAAACCGGCAGTGCGATTAAGAAATAAATCAAATAAAATGCAATGCCTCGCTGTGCCGGCTAAGAGGCATGATTATTTTGAATCCAAACCAAGCGTTTTCATTTTTCGCCATAGCGTAGTCCGGCCGATTCCCAGTTCTTTAGCCACCAAAGAGCGATTCCATTGATATTTATCCAGTACATTTTTGAGAGATATGTATGCATCGGATTTGCCCTCTGTTGCTTTAGGTCGCACGGCAAGCCCGGATGTTCTGGCGCCATGCCTTACGATAGGCGGTAATTTGGAGGTATGTAAAATATTATCCCTGGTTCTGGCGAAGGCATACTCAACCGTATTTTCGAGCTCACGAACGTTGCCCGGCCAGGAATAACTCAGTAAAACATCCATTGCTTCATCATCTATTTCTTTAACGTTTTTTCCGGAAATCAATGAGAATTTATTAATAAAATGCTGGACCAGATGCGGAATATCACTCATCCGTTCGCGTAAAGGCGTAATATGTATCGGAATAACATTGAGTCTGTAAAAAAGATCTTCGCGAAAACGTCCCTCTGCAAGTTCTTTTTTTATATCACGGTTTGTCGCAGCAATCACCCGGATATCTACTTTTCTGGTAATAGACTCACCTACTCGTTCGAAAGTACCTTCCTGTAAAACGCGCAAAAGCTGTACCTGCATTTGCAGAGGCATCTCAGCTATTTCATCTAAAAATATAGTGCCTTTGTCTGCCAGCTCAAAGCGCCCGACCCGGTCACGATAAGCATCGGTAAAAGAACCACGCACATGGCCGAATAATTCACTGGCCAGTATTTGGGGCGGGAATACCGAACAATTGATTTTTACGAAGGGCTTGCCGGCACGGTTGCTTGTTTTTTGAATAGCATTGGCAACCATTTCCTTTCCGGTTCCGGATTCCCCGGTAATCAGTACACTGGAATCGGAGGCGGCCACTTCTTCGATCAGATCATAGATTTCCTGCATTGATTTATGGTGACCGATAATGCCATGAAAATTGGACGTTGTGATAAGGCTTTTTCTGATTTCTTCCAGGTAAGACATATCTCTGAAGGAAACGACACCGCCGATGGGATTCTCGTCATTGTCTCGCAGAATTGCCGCGTTAATCTTCACCGGGATAATCTTTCCGTTAACATCCTTGAATTCGCACTCCAGATCATAAATTGCTTCACCGCTCTCGAGTACGCGACCGATCGGACAATCCTCATAACAGCGTTTCGAGCCGAAGATATTTTTACAAAAATCACCGATTACTACCGATCTTTTGATAGCCAGGATATGTTCGGCGGCGCGGTTAACAAAATTTATTCTGAAATCTTTATCAACCGTATATAATCCCTCACCAAGCGAATCAAGAATGACGCCGGTGAATCGTTCATCTTTAAGTTCCATAATTTCATTCCGTGTTTCATAAAATGAAACATATTGAAAAGCTTTGTTCCAAATCTATGTGCAATAGATCTGATTGTCAAATATAAATAAAATTCTTTATTAAATTGATTTTAATAATATTTATGGTTTATAAAACAAAAACGTTCTGAAAAATTTTTTATCAAAAGTGTCATTAAATTTTTCAATAATCCCATTTCTCAAGGGTTCTGCTTGAGGTATAAAAACAGGTGTGACGCCCTGTGAAAGTGCGAGACGTATTAATTGTCCAAAGCTGTGCGGATACCGATTGCTTCCTCGAAATGAAAGTTCATTTTCCATTTGAAGATAATCAGGAATACCAAAATACTTCCAGAACCGTAGAATTGCGCTGATAATTGAATCCGCAGCTTTATTAGGAATAGCGTTTTTATGAATACAAAATGTGTTGGTATCCATAATATTACAAAAATAATATTTTCTTTTATTTTTTAGAAGATAGCGGGGACCGACAATATCTAATTGTTGAGTAAACGCCGAGCTATAATCAGGATAGCTATTCCGCCTTTTAGGTGCTTTTGGCTTTTTATGAATAAGATCATGTTTCTTTAGAATTCGGTCAATGGTCCAAATGGGTGGTGGATCAATTTTAAGTTTCTAAAGTGCACATTGAATACTTATGGCACCAATCTGAAGCATAAGGAGTCTTTTCAAGTTGTCGCCTGATTCGAACGATTAAGCTCTCAATGTCACTGTTCAAAGATTTTGATATGGTATGGGGACGACGTGAATGCTCATTAAACCAGTCTTCTTTCGGATTATTCTGATATCGCTTAAGCCACTTATAAAACCAAGGTCGACTTCTATTAAGTGATCTACAAATGTCTGAGGGCTTTTGATTAGTAAATACAGTGGTTTGCTCTTCTATTAAAGTTGGATATTACAGAAATAAAAAATCCCGGCTCAAAAAGAGTCGGTATTTGGTAGCGGAGAGGCCCCATGGGGGTAAACAGGAATTCGAACCGAATTATCAGGATTGTTCCTATAATCACTTAGCGCCCTGCCAACGCTTGAGATATAAAAAAACCGGATAAAATGTTTTATCCGGCTCTATTGCGGAGAGGC
>CAYXRA010000181.1:0-8876 GCA_964467525.1 uncultured Calditrichaceae bacterium | reverse complement strand
TTTTACACTGCTTTTAACCATGACATACAGGTGTCATATACCTCCTTTTATATTGTCCGTGTTCGCAATTGAAATAGCGAACAGATCAAATGTGAAATAATTTTAAGGAGGTTTATGATGCAAAAATTTTGTCATTCCTGCGGGGCGCCGCTCGACATGCCCGATTTCAAAGGTCCGGCCGATGATTACTGTATTAACTGTACCGATGAACAGGGCAAACTAAAATCCGCCGATGAAATTAAATTCGGTCTGGCCGAGTGGTTCAAAATGTGGCAACCGGAACTGAAGCAGGATCAGGCACTGCAGCGTGCCGGTCACTACATGAAAGCGATGCCGGCCTGGGCGGAGGCGTAAACGATGCAGTTAGTCAAAGCAACATTGTACGGATTTTTCATCTGGCTGGTTTTGTTTATTGCCGGATTTCTGGCTTTCCCATTGTATGAATCGGACCTGATCTTTTTCAAAACGATCATGATTGTGAGCAGCACGCTGGTTGGGATGATCGCCCTGCATCTTTACCTGAATAAAATCAGCGGCGCCTATCTGCGGCAGGGCATTTTCATCGGCGGCGTCTGGTTTGCCGTTAATCTGATTCTCGACCTGATTGTCCTTGTCGGCGCTTTGAATAATCCCCTCGGCGAATATTTTCTGCACACCGGCCTGCGCTATCTGATGATTCCGATCATCACAATATTTGTCGGATTAATACTGGAAAAGAAAACGGCAATTCGTTAAACTTTAAAAAAGTCAATTCATCCGGCATTTGAGCTGCCGGATGAATTTTTATTATGGGAAACCGGAATTTTTAATTATTGATATGCTACCGATAGCTTCTTACTTTAGCATTTCAATGCAGCGGAATGGAAATGGAAAATAAAGGGCTGACATGGGCCGCGGCAGATCCTAGCGGCCCCTGATTGACTCGTAAATCATAATTCTGACGGGAAACAAAATTACCGATCGCATATCCCACCAGTGCCCCGGCGAGCACATCCGATAGCCAGTGTTTATCTTGATAAATGCGCGCACCGGCCACCAGTCCGGCCGCGCCGTACCACAGGGCTTTCCATAGCAGGTGATCCACTTCATGGGCTATCACCGTGGAAATGGCAAAGGTCGTCGAGGCATGTCCGGAAAAAAAAGCGCGGTTGCGCTCTTTAAACCTGAATGGTGAAAAGCTCAAAGGACCTTCGTTCATATTCGGACGTGCCCGTCCGACGATATCTTTAACAACTACAGTAAATATCCCGGTGTAAAGGTAAGCCTGCATGACATGCAGACCGGCTTTGCGAATCTTTCTGTTGTCTGCCAGTAATCCGGCGCCGTAAAGCATCAAAATACTGCCTGCGGTATATTCAATAGTGCCGTAATAACGGTCGATATTAAAAATGGCATCCCGTTCGGGTGTTTTATTTTTCTGCACACCCCTGCGCACGGATTTATCCAGAAAAAATGAAGACAGCACGGCTGCGCCGCCAAGCAGGTAAAGTCGCTGGTCTTTTGCAGAAGGTCCGCTAATGGCACTACCCAACTCTTTGGTGATCTTCCAGCTATTGTTCATATCATCGGAAAAATCATCGATGATTTGGGCATTTAACTGATTTAAGACAAGAATAAAAGTGATGAGTGTAATCAAATATTTTCTTGACAGAGTAAATTTTGCTTCCATTTGGATCGGTTCATTTTTAGTTAAAATCCTTTGTTTTTCTATCTCTAAACCAAAAAGATTAAAGTAATCAAATTTTATCATTATTACCAAAGTTGAATCCAAAAAGTAAATCCACAATATCAAACTAATCGATGGGCGCCTTCAAAATATTTTTCCTGTATAACAGGCTAAGCATCACACCGCGCATGAGCATAAAGACCGTCATCGTAAACCACAGACCATGATTGCCCCAGCTTTGATGCGTCAGATAATAGAGCGGCAGAAAAACGCTGAGTGTTACAAACAGCATGGCATTACGCATGGCCGAGGTGGCCGTCGCACCGATATAAATCCCGTCCCAGATATAACAGACACTGTTGATCAGCGGGGCGATGATTGTCCAGGGCATGAAAGTGAGGGCCAGTAAAATAATGTTTTCCTTGTTGGTAAAAATCGCCAGCAGCGTTTCATCAAATATAAAGTATGTCAGGGAAAAAATCAGTCCCAGCCCCGTACCCCAGATAAAAATCAGGCGGATGGTCGATTTGAGCTGATTCCGATCATTGGCGCCGATGGCCTTGCCGACCAGACTTTCGGCGGCAAAAGCAAATCCGTCGATGCCGTAGGAAAATATCATCCATAGCTGCATCAGAATGGTGTTAACCGCCAGGATATCATTGCCGAATTCCGCCGACTTCGCTGTAAAAAATGAAAAAGCAAAAATCAGCGCCAGGGTACGAATCATAATATCGCTGTTAACGATGAAAAACTTTTTCAGCGCCGCCAGATTCAGCAGTTGCGTCCACTCCGGATGAACCAGCATCGTGCTATACATCCGCTTAAAAAGCAGAATTGAAATGAATACCCCTGCATATTGGGCCAGCACCGTACCCAGGGCAACGCCGTTTGAATTCATCCCCATACCGAGGATAAATATCAGATTGAAAATAATATTGAGCACATTTACCGCCACTGTGGTTATCAAGGGATAACGGGCATTCTGCATCCCCAAAAACCAGCCCTGGATGGCATAAAGGGAAAGCGTCGCCGGAGCGGCATAGATGCGGATATAAAAATAGATGCGGGCATGCTCCTCCACCCCGGCCGATGCGCCGACCAGATTGAAACTGATCCAGGCGATCGGCGTTTGCAGCAGGATTAAAATTACACCGGTGAGCGCGGCTACCAGGAGCGACCGTCCCAGAATCAGCATACTTTCCGTTTTATCATCCCTGCCGCAGGCCTGGGCTGTTAAACCGGTGGCGCCCATGCGTAAAAATCCGAATCCCCAGTAGACAAAATTAAATATCAGCGTACCCACAGCCACGGCGCCGATGTAATAGAGCGAGGGCAGATGGCCGACCAAAGCCGTATCCACCGCGGATAACAAGGGCACCGAAAGATTACTGATGATATTGGGAACAGCCAGTCTTAAAATTTGTTTATTCATCTGTTAGGATTTTGTGATAACCTGACATTATATTTGCGTACTTAAACATTAGGCAATTAAATCAATTATTTAGTAACTTTGCGTTAATTTTGCATCAAAAAAGTAATCGAATATAAGAAATAAAAAGGAGTGCCGCATTGAAGAAGTTGGTCAATTTTAAATTATCTTTGTTATTTTTAACCTTGATATTGTTCTTTACCGGCAATCAAGTCTTGCTTGCCCAGTTCGGTGAAGCCTCTCATGTAAGTGCATCACTGATATCTGAAGTTACTTCGGTTCAGCCGGGTCAGTCGTTCTGGGTGGCCGTGCGACTGAATCTGGATAAAGGCTGGCATGTTTACTGGCGCAATCCGGGCGATACGGGACTGGAAACGACCATTGACTGGCAGTTGCCTGAGGGATTCACGGCCGGAGAAATCAAATACCCCTATCCGGAGCGGATTGTCGAAGATCCGCTGGTGACCTACGGTTATCACGGCGAAATTTATCTTTTAAATAAAATCGAAGTCGATCCCTCGGTGAATGCGGATCAAACCGTAACGCTGAAAGGACTGGTAAGCTGGCTGGAATGCGAAACAGTCTGTATCCCCGGCGAAGCGCAGGTAACCGTTCAATTACCGGTTAAAGATGCAACGCCCCAGGCAGATGAAAAATGGGTGCGGACTTTCGCCGACGCCCGCGCTGATTTGCCGCTTGAAAAAAGCGACTGGCAGGTAAGCGCCACAACCGATGAGGGTCAACTCATTATTCAGGCCGTCGCCCCGGATTGGTATAAAGATGCTTTGGGTAAGATTTACTTTTTTCCCTATCAGACGGACATCATTCAATATGCCGCCAAACAGATAAACGAAAGCAGCGGCGGTAAATATCAGATAACTATCCCCCTGCGGCAGCAGCCGCAGATTCCCGATACCCTCAAGGGCGTTTTGGTTTCAGAAAACGGCTGGCGCGGTCCCGGATCGGAAAAAGCGATTGAAATGATCACACCGGTGAGCAGCGAACTCACTTCTGTTGCCGGCGGCGGTTCGGAGCTTTCCAGCATCTGGCTGGCGATCCTGTTTTCATTTATCGGCGGCATTATTCTTAATTTAATGCCCTGTGTGCTGCCGGTGCTTTCCATCAAAATTATGGGATTTGTTAATCAGGCCCACGACGCGCAATCCCAGCCCTGGAAACACGGCATTGTGTTTATGTTTGGCGTGCTGATATCTTTCTGGGTTCTTGCCGCGGCTCTTCTGATTCTTAAAGCCGGCGGCGCCCAACTGGGCTGGGGCTTTCAGTTGCAATCGCCGGAATTCATCATCTTTTTGGCCGCGTTCATGTTTCTGTTCGGACTGAGCATGTTCGGCGTTTTTGAGATCGGAACATCACTGACTACCGTCGGCGGGTCGTCAAAACCCAAAGGCGGCTGGACGGGCTCGTTTGTCAGCGGTGTAACGGCGACCATTGTTGCCACGCCCTGCACGGCGCCGTTCATGGGCTCGGCGCTTGGATTTGCCCTGACCCAACCGGGCTGGGTATCGATTGTCATATTCACGTTTCTCGGTCTGGGCATGGCTTTTCCTTTTGTGCTTGTCTCATCGATCCCGGCGCTGATCAAATTCGTGCCCAAACCGGGTCGCTGGATGGAATCGCTGAAACAATTCATGGGATTCCTGCTGGCGGCCACCGTAGTCTGGCTCTTGTGGGTACTGGGCATTCAGGCCGGGGCCAATGCCGTTATTCTGGTTCTGCTTAATTTACTTTTAACGGCGCTTGCCGCCTGGATTTACGGACGCTGGGGAAATCTGGCCATGCCCGCAAAAACCCGGACCATTTCGATTACCCTCGCCGTAATCATATTGGCGTTCAGCAATGGTTACACTTTCGCCAGTGTTGATGATTATGCCGTTAAACCGCAGGCTGCGGTTGCCGGTAAAGGCATTCAGTGGCAGCCCTATACCGAAGAAGCGGTGCAAACCGCCCTTGAAAACGGCGAACCTGTATTTATCGATTTCACCGCCGCCTGGTGCCTGAGCTGTCAGGTTAATGAACAGGTCGCCTTCGGTTCCAAAGAAGTACAGGAAAAATTTAAAGACCTGGGCGTCAATGCTTTTAAAGCGGACTGGACTTCGCGCGACGAACGGATTACGCGCGCCCTGGCCAAATACGGCAGAAACAGCGTTCCGCTTTACGTGCTTTACAACGGCGAGGCCGACGCCAAACCTCAAATGCTGCCGGAAATTATCACGCCGGGAATAATTCTGGAGGCATTAGAGTCAATATAGGGGAACTGAAATAAGGGTAGATTGAATTATTGAAATACCGGAACATTGCATTTATGGATATTTGGATTACTGGATTAATGACAGGACATATTCCAAGTGTATTAATTCAATAATTCAGTAACTCAAAAATTCATGAATCCATAAATTTAACCAAGGAGTGTAATATGACAATTCTCAGGCATTTATCCATATCGGTGCTGTTGCTGTTTATACTGGCTGCCGGACTCATGGCCGGCGAGGCCAAACTTTCCGAAGAGGCGCCGGATTTCACACTAAAGGATGCCAAAGGCAACACCCACAGCTTATCCGATTTTGAAGGCAAATGGGTGGTTCTGGAATGGGTCAACTACGGATGTCCTTTCGTGGCCAAACATTATGACAGCGGCAACATGCAGAAGCTGCAAAAAGAATATACCGAAAAAGGCGTGGTCTGGTTATCGGTTTGTTCGTCCGCGCCGGGGAAGCAGGGCCATTTTGAGAGTGATAAAATTCGTGAACTGAAAAAAGAGAAAGCGGCCCGTTACACCGCTTATCTGATCGATGAAGACGGCAAAGTCGGCAAAATGTACGACGCCAAAACCACGCCGCATATGTATATCATTACTCCCGGGGGCAAACTGGTTTATATGGGCGCCATCGACGACAAGCCTTCCACCAAGCTGAAGGATGTGGAAACGGCAGAAAATTATGTCACGGAAATACTGGACGCCGCCCTGGCCGGCAAGGAATTTGAAAACAAAATTACCACCGCCTACGGCTGTTCGGTGAAGTATTAGTAAGAAGCCTGTTACCTCAACGCCTTCGCCGCTGGAGCGGCGAAGGCGTAAGAGGTAATCGATCGTCGATTGACCTCATAAATACGCTCTAAAGAAATTCCATTGTAATTCCGATAAAATAAACTTACATTTCAGAAAAAGATAATTATATGAGTTTAGCATGGAACTTTTAAAAAAGAAATATATCATCGATGAGAGCAACCGTAAAGTTGCCGTACAATTGGATATAAAAACGTTTGAGAAAATAGAAAAGATCATGGAAAATTTTGCTCTTTTTCATTTGATGAGGGAAAACGATGATGATGAAGCATTGGAACTTAATGATGCAAAAGAGTATTACGCCAAACTGGAAAAAGCAGAGTGAGATTTCTGTACAGGAAAAGATTTTTAAAAGATCTTGCCCGAGTCCCTTCAAAAATACGACTTCAGATTGAGTCATTTGTCTTCGACGATCTCCCTGTCCTGGAATCAATTACAAAAAATTCAAAAATAGAAAAAATGAGAGGGTATCAATCCTGTTATAAAATACGATTTGGGGCTTATCGTGTAGGCTTAAGAGTTGAGGATGATAAAGTTATCCTGGAGCGTGTTTTACATCGCCGGGATATTTACAGATATTTTCCCTGATACCATTTCACGATACTTTCTTTTCTCTTCCTCTATTATTCCGGGTTATATGAGATTTTTACAATTGCATGACTCAGCTCCCGGATAAGACAGGCTGCCTTTTATAAGAACTATGTATAACCATTAAAACAAAAAGCTTTCCCGGCGCCATCGAGTAGCCTACGAGTCCCGGGAAAGCGCTCTTTTTTTGTCCCTATTGAGATCAGGAGCAGGATAATCCCGCCGTGGCGGGATTCCTTGCGGAACAGCCGGGACAGACGCAGCGCGGTTTGTCTTTCCGTGGATTAACAAATTCTGACTGCGCGCCTGTGCTCAGCAGACGAAAACCCAGATTATTGTTGCTATTGTCCGGATTGTTGTTGTTGCGATTGGCAACCCGTACGTTCCCGGCATTGTTGTTCCAACTGCCGCCGCGTTTGACGCGGTTCGTACCGCCTGCGGCTGTTACCCTTAAAACAGCTTCTGTCTTAATTGAAAACTGTTTATACCGGCCAAATGCCCAATCCAGCTTTGCATGCTGTCCCGGTATTGGTTTTCGCTGATTTTTCCAGTCTGATATTCATGCCGGCGAATATGCATTCGTTTAACGCTGCGTTTCAGATTGACATTATTTAACCTCACCAGATTGGGGAATATACGTTTTCCCAGGAAGCTCAATCCGTTGAGCGCCTGATTAATATAGACCGAATTATCTTTAAATTTTAATTTTAAACGCTCCCCGAGATAAGCATCTATCGAATGGCGCAGACTTTTAAGCATTTCCTTATTTTGCGAAAATAAAACCAGGTCATCCATATAGCGAATATAATATTTGACACCTGTTTCATCTTTCAAATAATGATCCAGTTGATCCAGATAGACATTGGCGAAGAATTGACTGGTCAAATTGCCGATGGGCAATCCCACGCCATCTTTGCCGCCGTTGGCAATAATTTTTTCAAGTACGGCAAGCAATTTTTCATCTTTAATTTTCCGGCGAATGATAGATAACAGCGTTTGATGATGGACGCTTTCAAAGTATTTATGAACGTCCGCTTTCAGAAACCAACGGTTCTTTCTCATAAACTGCTGCGCCCGGTCAACCGCTTTGTGCGTGCCTTTTCCTTTGCGGGTGGCATAAGAATCATAAATGAAAACCTTTTCATAGACAGGCTCCAGCACATTAACCAGGGCATGGTGCACCACGCGGTCACGGAACGGCGCAACGGATATCAACCGTTCCTTCGGATCGTGAATGGTAAAATAGCTGTACGGGGATGGTTGATATCTGTCCTGTTTTAATTCATCCTGCAACAGGAGTAATTGATTTTCAAGATCAAAGAAAAATGCATCACCCGATCCACCGCCCCTTGCCGCTTTTAAGGCCTTGCGCGCCGCCGAAAGCAGATTAGCGAAATCGATAAATAATTCGAATAAATAACCTACCCGTCGCAACTTTTTAACCACCCTCCGATCATCCTGCCGAATTCATTCAATTCGGCGCTGATAAATTCATACTGTTTAACTGAAATATATTGCCGGTCGTAACTGATGCGGAAAAGGACGCGCAGTTTTTCTATATATAGATTGATACGACGCAATATATCTGTTTTATTTTTGCTATATATAGCCTCAACAATTCGCTCAAGTATATCAAAAGATATATTGGCTACACGGGAACTGAACGTAAAGCGCACGCTTTTGGGAAAAGTCTCGCATTTATCCAGAATCCAGTCCAGAATACGATACCATTTTTTAAAAGCCGGATAGTTTTCATTCCTGGTGATCGCCATAAAAATCCTTTACCATTAAAATGATTTCTTTTCCGTAAGTTTCCAATTTTTTCTTACCGAAACCGTTAATGCGTTTCAGAGATTCCAGCGAGACCGGTTTTTCTTTAACCAGGCTTACCAACTGCTGATTGGTGCTGACCACATACACCGGCACGCCGGCTTTTTCCGCCTGCTCTTTGCGCCACACACGTAGTTTTTCAAAGAATATGCTGTCGGCATCGTTCATTTTATACTTGTCTTTATTGACCGGTTCAACAATGGGCTCATATTCCAGAAAAACAGTCCAGTAGGCCTTATCGCCGTTCTGAAAGAATTCTGCCCGATGACTGGAAACCA
>CAYXRA010000180.1:6153-8958 GCA_964467525.1 uncultured Calditrichaceae bacterium | reverse complement strand
GGTTTACGTAATCCTTTGCCAAACGTTGCAAAAAAATGAAATTAAATGATTTTTTTATAATTACCAAAAGTTGTAGCCGGGGGGTCGCAGTCTGATTTGCTGATTTCATCTTTTCCTGCCGGACAGGAGTGAAATCGTAGTTCCCCTCCGACGGAGGGATTATTCCGCCTGAGCGGAACGCCTTTGGTGGGGGTGGCTTTCAATTGGCAGCGATCGGAGGATAATCCGCGCTTATCATTTAAAACTCGTCCCCTTCATCCTGGAAATCGCCGTTATCGCCATTACGTTCGCGCTTCTGTTTATAATTATTGAGCTTATAACTCAGGTTCAGCATGACAACCGGCGCTTTCCGTTCATAGATACGGCGGTTGTAAAAATCGAATCCCTCGGAAACCGATTCCCGTTTTGAAGTGCTGAAGGCGTCACGGATCTGGAGTGTGGCTGCAAGCGTCCTGTTTAAAAATTCCTGTCGCAGGCCGAAGTTGAACATAAAATATCCTTCGCGGCGTCCCTGTGATGATACGGAAGGACTGTTATAAATTGCATTGGATTGCAGACGGGCATCCCGCCAGAGCTTTATGGTATTGTTGAATCGTGTCGACCAGTTGAAGCTTTCCCTGGAAAATGACCGGCCCAGCAGATCGCCTTCGATGCGGTAGTTGTATAAATTGCCCATCAGATTGATATTCCAGAATTTAAACACATCCATGTTGAGCATCAGTTCGCTGCCGAAAGTGTAATCGTTGCCCACATTCTCAATGGTATGCAGGGTAATATTTTTTTCATAAAGGGAGCGCACCCGTTCTATTTTGTTGGAAGTAACGCGATAGTAGGCTTCAATGGAAAACAAATTCTTACCAAAGAATGTTTGATAGCCCAGCTCGTATGAATCGATGTATTCCGGTTTAAGATCGGGATTACCGCGACGGACATTGTAGGCGTCCATCCAGGTTTCGAAAGGTTCGAAATAATAACCGCGCGGCCGTTCGATACGCCGGGTATAGCTGAGCATCGCCTGCTGCCCTTTTGTGAACTGGTATGAAAAATGAGCCGTCGGATAAAAATCCCAGCGATTTAAAGAAAAGGTCCGGTTCATATCTCTAAGCTCAACGCGGCGATAGGTATATTCTCCGCGAAATCCGCCCTGGTAGCCGAGGCTTCCGAAGGTGCCGGCATAGATACCGTAAAGTGACTGAATGTTGCGGTGATAAAAAGTTTCATGGCCGAATTGCGGCTGAATTTCATAGCGATTGTTCTGCGTATTATATTCGTATAATTCGTTGATGTCTTCTGAGCGGCCAATGCGACTCTGATAACCGGCCTCGAATTTGGTTTCTTCGCCCAGCGGAAGTGTGTAGTCAACTTTAATCCGCAATGGTCTGCCCGGACCTTTTTCGGTCGATCTGCGGCCGTTGGTAATATTGCCCTGCATATCGGTCAGCTCATCCACGGATTCCTCTGCTCCACCGCGATACTGGTAGATGATCTGACCAAGCAGTTGGTGCCCTTTTTTGGCAAACTGGTGACGATAGTCCAAATTCACGGCATAAAAATCACCGGACCGTTCACTTTCGCCTCTGCTGATATAAAAATTTTCTATCCTGCCCGGCTGCTGCCATTCATGGTAATCCAGTTTTGAATCATGGCCATGGGCGCGACCGCCGTATCGAAAACCCAGACTGATGGTACTTTGCTTTGACAGATAATAGTCGACACCTCCCCTGAGACCATAGTGGGTACGATTACGTCCCCTGTTTCCGCTGGAATTGATATAAACATTGGTATCGCTCAATGTCGTCCGGTATTCCGACTGCATCGATCCCGGATAAGAGCCCTGATTGTAATCGATGCTTAAAAATGAATTTGTTTTGCGGCCGCGAAAATTGAGCAGGATATCCGCGCCGTATTTATCATCAATACCGGTATCGATGTTTATGATACCGCTCACACCGCTAAGCTGGTCTTTTTTTGTGACTATGTTAATGATGCCAGAGGTGCCGTCGGGATCAAACTTGGCCGAGGGATTGGTGATAATTTCAATATTTTCGATGGTGCTGGCCGGAATTTGCTGCAGCACTTCGTTCGGTTCCAGAATCGTGGGTTTATCATCCAGCAATACCACATAACTGGCGCTGCCGCGCAGCAGCACATTGCCTTCGATATCGACGGTAACGGAGGGGACATTTTCCAACACTTCCACCGCCGTCCCGGAAATGGCCGTCTGCTGCTCGGCCACATTGATTACCTTTTTATCGATTTGATAGGTAATCGGTGCTTTATCTGCCGTGACTTCGATTTCCTCCGAGGTCATCAGCGCCGGCAGCAGGCGTATTTCACCGACATCAATCCGGGAATTACCTCTGCCCAGCCGCAATCCATTGGCACGAAAATGGTCATAGCCCATGTAGGTAACATCAAGAAAATAACTGCCGGGTTTGACTCCCCGGATCAGAAAGCGGCCGTCGCTGTCTGTTACAGTGCCGGTCACCTGTGTGCTGTCCCCTTCGGAATAAAGAATTATGTAGGCGTATTCCACGGGTACATCGCTTTCATCGGCAACCACCAGTCCGGTAATCAAACCGCCGCGTTCCGCGTTCGGCCTTTGTGCCTGGACAAAATTTATAATCAAAAGCAAAAGCGTGAGTGTTGTTATCCATCGTAGTACAGAATTCATCATTGTATCACTTCCTTTTCAAAATTATCTCCAATAATTCAGGCGCAATAATAAAGACAAATTTTGTAGAGATTCTGTTGATCCCGAAATCATTTTTTTCTAATTCCGGTCAGCTTCATCGGGGTCGGGGG
>CAYXRA010000180.1:0-6053 GCA_964467525.1 uncultured Calditrichaceae bacterium | reverse complement strand
GGGGGGAAATACTATGCTTTTTTACGGTTGTTGTTTGGTTGAAATGTGTCACGTCATTCGGGAAATCAGATTTCGTAACGCGTGATCATACATTTCCTGAGCAATATTTGTTCATGATAAAATTTGATTCTCATTATTGCATTGCATTAAACAATCCTCTATTTTGTTAGATTTTTGTTAGGATTGTGTTAGGAAACGAAACGGAGAAAAAATGTTCGGAAAACTCAATGTAATATTTATGATCATTTTTATCATATTCGCCAATGCACTGCTTGCCCAAACTTCAGAAAAACAGACACCGGCAATCAATGTATCCGCTCTGACCATTGACATGCAGTGGTTTCTATCCTATTTAAACGGTGAGAGGAATAGTAAAGCATTTAATGAATTTGCCCTGAAGCGCGGCTATGTGAATATCAAGAAAAAAATCAACAATACCTTTTCCGGCAGAATTACCACGGATATTACAATCGATAAGGAAGGCGATGGTAAAGGTGATGTGGAAATGCGCCTGAAGTATCTTTACCTGAAAACAGCCGTACCTTCTTTTGCTTTCTTTCATAAACCCTATTTCGAAATCGGGCTGGTGCATCGTCCCTGGCTGGATTTTGAGCAGCATATCAATTTATATCGCGTTCAGGGTACCCTGTTTCTGGAACGCACCGGCGTAATCAGTTCCGGTGATTACGGTATCGTTTTTCTGTCTTATCTGGGCGGCGAAATGGATGATGCTTATAAATCATCGGTCAACAAAAGCTTTGCCGGCAAATACGGCAGCATGGCCGTCGGCATATTCAACGGCGGCGGTTACCATGCCCTGGAAAACAATGCCAACAAAACACTGGAGGGACGACTGACTTTGCGTCCGCTGCCGAACTTTATTCCCGGATTCCAGATAACCTGGCACGGGGCTTACGGAAAAGGCAACATCGATCCGTCGCCGGACTGGAATTATAACTCGGCTTATATTTCCTACGAAAAATCTTTTCTGGTTTTAACAACTGAATTATACCGGGGCAAAGGCAATTATAAAGGCAGCGCTATTCAGGATACCATCGCCTTCGAGGCTGTTCCGCAGCATGGATTTTCTCTGTTCGGCGAATTAAAGCTGTTCAAGTCAAAATTCAGTCTGCTCGGTCGCTACGATCAGTTCACACAGGATTTACCGGGAAAAAACCCAACGAGTTACCGGACGATCGCCGGGGTTGCTTATCATTTTCTGAGGGGCAGTAAAATTCTGTTCGACTACGACCGGATATCTTATTCAAAAACCGGGAACCCGGCAAATCATGTCTTCGAGCTGGCCATTGAGTTAAAGTATTAATATTGTGGTTTTCAGATTATCTCAGGCAAAGCACACTACTCCGCGGAAGTTATGCAGAAACGATGCTGACCCGATTGATAGCTGTATTCAATTTTGAGCTGATTGATTTCACAAATCTTGCTGACCAGAGCAAGACCAAGCCCAAGCGATGAGCGTGATCCGTTGTGACGATAAAATCGCTTAAAAATATTACCCTCCGCATCATCCAGCGGCGCGCCGTAATTCCGAATGCAGAGTTGTGCTTCCGTTGTTTCAATAGTGACCGGTCCTTGCGGGCTGCCGTAGCGGATGGCATTACGCAGCAGGTTCTTCAGCATAATATCCAGCAGAAAGGGATCGATTTCCAAAATATGATCATCGCATAAATCCGCTTTAATCATCAGCGATTTCAGTTCGGCTGATTCCCTGATTGCCTCGATGTGTTTTTGAATGACTGATTTTGTTTTGATTTTTTGTGTATCGGAAAATTCACTGTTTTCTATTTTGGTTAACAGGTTGAGGGTATTACCAAGTCTGGACAGATGATTGGTTTCATCATAAATTGCTTTCACATCACCGGCACGGTTCTGCATAACCTGCTCATCGGCCAGCAAATTTTCCGCTTTGTTTCTGATAATGGTCAGCGGCGTCTGGATTTCGTGGGCCATATTTTCCGTGTACTCTTTTAAGTGGCGATAGTCGTGTTCAATGCGGTTTATCATTGAACGGAACAGGTGCTGCATCCGCTGAAATTCACGGGTGGATGTTTTCACGGTTTTTATGGACGACCCTTTTGCGACTTCGTAGGAGGCAATCTGCCGGAGGATGCGGTTAAACGGTTTAAAGAGAAAACCGGACAGAAAATAATTGAATAACACGATGACCAGCGCCAGCAAAATAAAGGCCGGAATCAGCGCACCGAAGATCTCATTTTTTAACTGGTAAAAATCGCTGAAATTCTTAAACATCGTCAGCCGGTATTTTTGTCCGGCCGCTTCGACAACCACGGTTTTGCGGCGATAGCGCTGGAATTCTTCCGCTTCCCGGTTATAAATCATCGTGTCCCCGTACTGGGCCTGCGTTAGAATCGCCTGGTCACCCCCTATGCGCTCGAGCCGTGCGGACGAGGGTAATCGATCCATGCCTTCCCCGCTTGTTAAGCGTTTCGTAATATATCTTTCCATTCGATTGAAACGATGTTCCACCTCATCACTGATAAAATCTTCCGCCTCTCCGGTCAGAAACAAAGCGCTGCCGTAAAATGCCAGAAAAGTAAATATCAGGTAGATGACGGTGGTTTTGGATAATAATTTCTGTGATTTCAAAATTTTCATTCTATTGATCCGAAAATTTATAGCCCATACCGTACATGGCGCGGATGTAATTATTTCCGCCGGCCGCAAGCATTTTTTTGCGCAGGTTTTTAATGTGGTTGTAAATAAAATCAAAACTGTCGGACTGATCGATCTGATCGCCCCAGAGATGCTCTGTGATGCTTTCCTTGGTCAGCAAATGGTCACGGTTGTACATGAAATAAAGCAGCAGATCGAATTCCTTGCGCGTCAGTTTGAGCGGTTTATCGTTCACGTAAACCTGCGCGGCACTGATATCAATTTTAATCTCATTAAAGGTGACAACATTGTTGCCCTGAAATTTGCCCCGGCGGATGATGGACCGGACACGGGCGTTCAATTCGGCTTTATGAAATGGTTTTGTGATGTAATCATCGGCGCCCAGCTCCAGGGCGCGCACCTTGTCCTCAACGGCATTTTTCGCCGTAACCACTAAAATACCGGCCGGATCATTGTTTTCCTTGAGCAGCTTTATGATTTCCAGACCGCTGCCGTCGGGCAGACCGATATCAATGATAACCAGATCGTATTGATAGAGATTGACCTTTTCCCGGGCCGTATCCAGAAAACCGGTGATTTCAACGACAAAGCCGTTTTGCTGCAAAAACTGCTGAATGTCTTCAGCGAGACTGAAGTGGTCTTCGATAACTAATATTTTCATAGCGCCTCATATCAAGTTTATGAAGCAATTTTGTAGACATTCTGTTGAAATGCAGGCGCCGGTTCAATTGATGAGGCATTTCTTTAAATCGATTAGTTTACCTCATCAAGGGCCAGTTTACGGTATACCTGGTCGGTCAGCGAATCATAATTATGATTTTCAGGATAAACCGGTTCAAGAAATTTGACGTTTATCTTTTTCCAGGGCCTGGGGATCAGACTGCCCTTTGGCATCGCCTCAAACGCCCCTTTGATGGAAACCGGAACCACCGGCACGTTAAGCTCACGACTTAAAATAGCAAAGGCCTTTTTGAAATTCCCGATTTTTCCTGTGTGGGTGCGCGTGCCTTCGGGGAAAATGATGACGTTTTTGCCCTTGCGCAGCACCTCGGCCAGCTTTTGCAGCGACTGCCTCAAATCGCGGTTGATATCCATGATAATGATATTATTGCGGTGAGCCAGCGCGCGCAGCCAGCGACTCCTGATATGCTTTTCCTTGGCATAGAAGTAAGTGTTTTTCATCACTTTATTATCGAGAAAAATTGACACAAACAGGCCGTCGAGGAAACTCTGGTGATTGGGCGCCAATATGAACGGGCCTTTCGGCAGATTCTGCACCCCCTCGCCGCGCAGCCGGAAATAAAAACGCATAAATGATTTGGAAATGTGCTTAAATAAATTCTGTGTAAACCAGCTCTTCGGTAAATTCAGCTCGACTTTTTCCTTCAGGATTTCGGTCCACTTTACCGCCTCGACCGTAATTTTGTTCTTCTTCTCTTTCATAAAATGAGACAATTTTTCAATCGTCGGATGATGAATCAACACATCCTCTTTCATTTCAACGCCGAAGGTGGACTGCAGAAAAGAGATTAAACTCACCTTGTCCAGGGAGTCGAGTCCCAGATCGATTTCGATATGATCATCGGGATTAATTTCATTGCTGGTCTGCTCGCTGAGAAAATTTTTGATGACCAGATATTCTTCGAACTGCGGTTCGGGCGTCCGCGCTTTTTCTCTGGCGCCGGATTTTTCAGTGAGTTCCGTCAGGCGAAATCGCTGAATTTTGCCCAGTCGTGTTTTCGGCAGTTCATCCTTCAGTAATATCAGTTTTGATATTTTTTTGTATCCCGCGGCATTGCGATTGTATTTATCGATTACTTCCCAGCGGTAAAATTCTTCGATATTCAGCACGCCCTGCTCTTTTAATTTTTTGAAATCGGGATAAATGGCGGCATGCAGATGGTCATTATCCAAAAACACGCCCACTTCGCCCACCAGACCGGACATGGCGGCGATTTTGTTTTCAATTTCCTCGGGATTGATATTTTTGCCGCTGGAAAGGACAATGATTTCCTTCGCTCTGCCGGTAATATGAATAAAACCTTTGTTATCAAGATGACCGAGATCGCCGGTGTGCAGCCAGCCGTCTTTCAGAACGGCATCCGTTTCTTCGGGACGATTGTAATAGCCCTGCATGATATTACGTCCCTTTGCGACAATTTCACCATCTTTACTGGTTACTTCCAGACAGGGCATCGCCTGACCGGCGGAACCGATTTTCCATTTTCCGGGACGGGTGAAGGTGATCATCGGCGCTGCTTCGGTCATGCCGAAACCTTCCAGCATTTCGAAGCCCAGGGTTTTGAAATCGCGGGCGATGGCCTCATCCAGTTTGGCGCCGCCGCAGACCAGGTAATCGACATCGCCGCCGAATTTCTGGTGGACTTTTTTGAACAGTTTTTTGGAGAAGGTTCGCGAATCGATTTTGGCGGCCATTTTGAACAGCAGCCGCGTGATAAAAATCCGGTTGATCTGATCCATGATGCCCTTGCGGATGGCCGCGTACAAGCGGGGCACGCCGATGATGATGTTGATCCTGTTTTTCTGCAGCGTGCCGATAATATCTTCGGAATTCATGGACGGGGAAAAAGCAATTTTGCCGCCGACGGACAGCGGGGCGATCATCGTGCCCATCAACGGAAAAATGTGATGAAAGGGCAACAGGGCCAGCACGCGCCGCTCCGCAGTAAAAATCGGAATATCCTCGGAAACGGCTTCGACATTGGCCAGCAGGTTGTCATAGGAAAGCATCACCCCTTTGGGACTGCCGGTCGTGCCGGAAGTGTAGATAATCACCGCCGTTTCATTTTCATCGGGCATGGCAATGGATTCCGGCGTAAAGGCATCGGCCGTTTTTTCCAGATCGTCGAGAATAAAGACCTGAATATCATATTGCAGTTGTTCGCGACTTTTTTCAAAGGTCGGCGCCAAATCGCGCGAGCAGAAGATGACTTCCGGCCGGCAATCGTTCAGCATATAAGCGACGTCCTCTGCCGGGGCCATAAAATCAACGGGCACCACGACACAGTTATTTTTCCAGCCGGCGTAAAACGCATATACCCACTCCGGCCGGTTTTCCGAAAAAATTGCAATTTTTGATGTTTTTTCAGCGCTGAATAAATCGGCGTAATAAGCGCTGAAGCGCAGCAGTTCGTTGTAACTGATTTCCTGATCCCGCCAGACCAGCGCGGTTTTCTGATTTTTTTCTACCAGCACGATGACTCCTTTTTAAAACTGAATATTAAATTTCTGAGCGACCTGATATGGTAATTCCGGTTGCGTCGTAAAGCGCCGCATTAAACGCCAGAAGACGCAAAACGATTCCCTTCGTTTAATATTAAAACATCGAAGTATAATCAATTTTAAGATTGATGTAAAGAGGCGGGGTTGTAATAATG